>NZ_JBTHHI010000007.1:0-61841 GCF_054353835.1 Mycoplasma sp. 5912
TGTTCTCCTTTGTTTTATTTCACTTACAATTTTAAAGGAGTTTCACTCTTTTTTTTAATATTTTTTTAAAAAATCTTTTTTTTTATGAAAATGACTCAGTTATGGATACACAACTTTTTTTAAGGTCCCGAGAGATTTTTACGATGAACTGCTTGCTTTCTATAAAGACAAAAACTATGAAATAGATTTTTCATGCAGCACTGACGGAAGAATAGAAGGAACACTTTTTGAATTTAAACTAAACTTTACTGACTTATTAAGTCATAAAAACCAAATAAAAAGATATATAAAATCACTAAATTCAGCAGGAATTAATCCACCATCTATTAGTTATTTAGTCTCTTTAAACGAAAAGAAGTATATAAAAATAGATAATCAAACAAGTTTAGAAATTTCACAAGGTATCTGGGATTCAATTGATGATTTTGAAATATCAGATAAATTTTTAAAAGGGTGAATTGATGAATATAGCATTGTTTCATGAAACAATAGATATTGCGATGAAATTAACAAAAATGCATCAAAAGAAGAAGTGAAAAATGAATTTATAAATCCATCAAAATTATTTATTGAACCTTTTGATTGAGAAAAACAACTTAATAACGAGAAAGAGAACAGAGAATATAATAACTGATTAACATTTAATATGAACCTTCTTGGTAATTCTTTATTAAAGAAAAGATTAGGTGCTTTCTTTACACCTGATAAATATATAAAAGAAGCAACACATATGGTTAGAAAAGCAATAGAACTAGTTCCAAAAGGTAATGATTATATTATTCTTGATAGATGTGCTGGAACAGGAAATCTTGAGAAATTTCTAGGTGAAGAAGAATTAAAGCACGTAGTATTAAACACTTATGATTATACAGAATGAACAACACTAAAAGGTATATATGACGGTAGGGTTAAAATGATTATTCCTCCAACATCCGAAAAAAGAACTGAAAATGGTTTATTAAAAAATGGAGATGCATTAAGTGAAGAATTTTTTAATTATAAGCCATTAAGAGAATTAGTAAATAATCCAAAAATAACTATTATTATGTTAGAAAATCCACCATTCGCTGAACCAACCGGCGAAACCACAAGAAGCAAAACGAGTTTTAAGATTAAAGATATTTGACTAAGACAAAAAATGATTCAAACCATTAAAGAAGAGAAAATAAAAGTTAATAGTCAGGCGTATGCAAATGACTTAGCAAATATCTTTATATTCTCTGCCTTCAAATGATATCTAAGACAGCAAACAGATAGTTACATCTTATTTAGTCCTATTAAATATTGAAAAGTTCAACATTTAATTGATAAAGAAATTTTGGATTCAGTTTTATGTAATAAAAATAAATTCAATGCTTCTAAGGCAGCAATTTCTCTTATCCATTGAAAAAATATAGATAAAGAAAATAAAGAAATAAATTTTAGAGTAGATGAGCAAGAATATCATAATATAAATCAAATAACAGTTAAGAAAGTTTTTAATAACATTAATAATATTTTCGAAAAAGAAGATGAAAGCGATGGTCTTTATGATGTTATTATTGTCTCAAGTCAATGAACCCCGGATTTTAAACACGGATATATCATAAATCAATCCGTTAATATACATGCTACTTTTAGAAAATACACTATTGAAAATGCATATAAATATCTTCCATTATGAATTGCTAATGAATATAAAACGAAGCATTTTTATGAAATAGATGTTTTAATGAAGAGTTCTGATAAAAAAGATCTATATCAAAAAGATGAAAGATTCTTATTCGAATCATTTATATATACATTATTTTCGTTCAGAAATCAATGTATAAGTAATGAAACTATGCAAAATAATTTTGTTCCAAAACAAGGTTCTCGAGCGCAAATATTTTTAGATGAGTTAAAAAAGAAATTTAATCTAAACGACGATGAAAAGGATTTATTTGAAATATGAAATAGTATTTTAGTATTAATAACAAAATGCGATGAATATAAACAAGATTGAAAATACGGATCTCATCAAATCGAAAAACAACTTAATATTAAAATCGAAAGTGGTTCATATACAAAAGATAACAAGCCTATTATGAAACCCAAATATAGTGAACTTGATGAGAAACTTAAGTTATTAAAACAAAAAATAAGCGAATATTTCAATAAGTTTTTAACACCAAAAATCTTAGAATATGAGCTAATTAAATAAAAAAAATAATCTAAGAATAAGACTAAAGTAAGAGCCAGGGGGGTTATCCCTTTGGCTCCATCTTTGTGTTTTCTTTATCAAATAAGTCTATTTGAAATAACGTTATCTGTTTGTGAATCAGATTGTTCTTCTTTGTTTTCTGCTACTTCTTGTTCTTCTTTTTCTTCTTGTGCATCTAACATAATTAAGGTGCTAAAGTTTTTAACTAGGTTGTTTTTGAATACTGCTTTTTCTAATGCATAATTAATTGCTGGTAGACTAAATAATAAAATTAAGTTTAAAAAGTAGTATAAAACAGGTAAGTAGTTGGGTATTAATCCACCTTTATTTTGGTCGTAGAATACTCCTCATCCATTTGGATTTGTTGCATTTGAACCTAAGAATGTAAAGATAACTACTAAGTATACTATTTCAGCAACTGCTATTCCTGTGACAGCTAATGCAGCAGAAATATAAAATACTCATTTATTAATCTTATTAGTTTCACTGATTTTATGTCTTTTTATTGCGTATAATAAAATTACCAGTGCATAAATATTAAAGAAGAATAAGGTTGGATAATTTGATACTGCATCGATTAAGATATCAGTATTTAATACAATTGCAGGGATGTAAATTAAAACACCTCAAAATGCAAAAATAATTGTGATGTAAATTCAAAATGTTTTTTGTAATCCAAAACGTTTAATCAAAGCACTTGATCCAAAGTATAGTTTGGCTTTTACAGTATTATGGGTTTCATTAATAAATGCTGCACTAAGTCCGTTTAAAACCCCAAATGTTGAGATTAAAATAAAGAATCAAATAATAGGACTGATGTATGCTGCAACTGATTTAGGTAAAGTATCTGATAATAACCCACCGATGTTACCTTGATTATGTAAAATTGATGAAAGTGCAATTAAGGTGTATATTACCACCACAAAAGCCATTCCAAAGAAAATTGCCTTCGGTACATTTTTGTTCGGTTTTTTAATCTTATGTGACATTGATGCATTACCTAAGAAAGCATCGTAAGCAAATAATACAGCAGGTAAAGCAGCAACCAATCCTTTGATGCTAAATGATTTACCTATAATGGTAAATGCATTTACTCCACCAGCATTATGTACATTTGGTAGCACAATTCCGATGAATAACGCTACTAATATAGGTACAAATTTTAATATAGTAAAAAATGACTGTAATTGCCCTGATGTTCGAGTTGATGCATAGTTTAGTAGCATAAACACGATCATAAATAACAATCCAATAATAATATGAACCACACTATGAATATGTGAAGTATCGAGTTTTGAAGCAGCACCAATGAATGTAAATCATACTTCAGAACCAAAGATTCCAAGTAGTGCATTTAAAGCACCAAAGTAAAATGTTGAAAATGATATGGATGTAAAGTATCCAAGTCGTGAACCACCTACTTTAAAGGCTCAATTTGATAAACCTGTCAGTTTTGTGTTCTTAAATGATCCAATTTCAGCAAATGATAATGCTGCTGTAAGTGAAATTAAACCTCCTACTATTCATGCTAGTAATCAAGTGACTCCATCTCCTCCTGTGGTCCTAGAAATAGAACCATTTTTGAAGAAGATACCAATTCCGACAACAGAACCGATTACTAACATTAAGGAGAAAAATAAACCAATTTTTTTATGTTTCATTACTTCCTTTTATGTTTTGATATGGTATTTTTAGTTTGTATATATGTATTTTAAGATTATGAAATTTTGCTTGCAAAATTTCTTGTATATGGTTTGCAAACACCTGTTCTACTAGGTGTGGGATTGCTAGAACAGCAATTTTATGTTCTTTATATGCAATTCAATCATTTCATTTAACATCTGATGTGATAAATAATGAATTAGGATATTTTTTAGCTAACTGATTGATTGTTATAATATCACCTGCCCCGGCTAAAATAACACAATATGAGTATTTATATTCTAAATCAGATGCATTGCTTTGAAAGTTAGATAAATTTAAATATTCCCAAAAAAGTTTTTGCACATCTGAAATAGATATTTTTTTAGCAATTATCGCTGTGTATCTAGGACCTTCAGAAATTACATAGTTTGATAAATTTATCGCTTTTGCAATTTGATATGAAGTTCCATTTACATCAAAATCATAGTTTGTATGCATTGAATATGCACTAATTTTATTTTTAACCAACCCTTTTTTGATCTTCTGTTTATACTCTGCTTTTTGTAGCATATCAGTTTTTGTTTTTTCAAACAAAAACGGATGGTGGGTGATAATCAAATTGCACTGATTTTCTAATGCAAAGTTATAAACATCAGATGTTAAATCAATAGCTAATACAACTGATGTTACTTTTTTATTTTTGTTTGCTTTTAAAGCATATCCAGATGGATCTCATATTTCTTTATTAGACAAAGGAAATAGACTTTCTAGATATTCTATAATAGTATTTACGGACATTAATATCTTAAATAATCCCTTAAATTTTTACCGTATTTAGGATTTCCTTTCAATTTGCGTAAGATCTTGTTTTCAATTTGTCTAATTCTTTCTTTTGAAACATTGTTACGCATTTTTGCTAGTTCTTCTAAGGAATGAATCCGATACCGTTGTCCGTTTTCATCATATCCTATTCCATAGCGACGACATATAAGTTCTTTTTCTTCTTTTTCTAAATAATTATCAATCATATCAAGCAAAATAGTATGTAACTCCTCGTGGGCCGCAAAATCCACTGGATTAATTACTACTTCATCCTTAACAAAATCACTAAATGATGAATCATTTTCTTTTCCTACTTGTTTGTCAAGTGAAATAGGATCAATATTTATTTTTTTAATGTAACCAACTCTTTCAGCAGTGAAATCTCCACCAATACGCTCAGCAATTTGTGCTAAGGTAGGTTCATTACCTAACTCGTGTTGCAATTCACGTTCTATTTTAGATACCTTATTAATGGTTTCTACCATATGAACTGGGACTCTAATGGTTCGTGCTTGATCAGCTACAGCACGGGTGATAGCTTGTCTAATTCACCATGTTGCATAAGTTGAAAACTTATATCCTTTATTAACATCATATTTTTGTACTGCTTTCATTATCCCTTGATTTCCCTCAGAAATCAAATCAATAAATGAAAGTCCTCGATTTTTATATTTTTTAGCATTATTAATCACAAGACGCAGGTTTCTTAAAATTAATTTATCCCGAGCTCTTTTACCACGAAAACCACCACGATCCATTTCTTTGGATAATTGTACTTCTTCTTCCTCAGTTAATAGTTTTCCATACTTACCAATTCAACGCATATATCATTTGACTATATCATTTGTTTCAGTAAGTTTGTTAGTTAAATTACGTGCCTTTTTGTTCTCGGTTTCTAGCAAAGTTGCTTGTGAACCTAAGGTTTCTAAATCAAAGTCACCAAAACTAAATTCATCATCAGAAGCATCATCAAAAAACATCGAATCTTCTTCTTCAGGTTCTTCATCTTTTTCTTCATCTTCTTCATCATCTGTTGATAATGATTCTAAATCATAATTAGGTTCTTCGGTGTCTTCTGAAAAATCTTCATCTGCATCAAATTCATCTAATGGAAAATCTACATCATCTAAATCTAGAGTATCGGATTTGAAATTAGGTTCCAATTCTTCTTCGATTTGGTCTCTGCTAACTGCATCTAAATCACCTGCATCACTGTGGTTTTCTAAAATATTTGCTTGAAATAAAGCATCTAAAAAATCATCGTTTTCTTCTGCATCAACATATATATTATGATTTAATAAAATGTCAAACACTTTTTCTTGAGAAAAATGATTTCTTTTAGATTTTTTCATCTCTGTTTTTAAAAGCTTGATAACATCTTTGTAATCTGACATTTTACCTCTTTTCTATTCTTATTTTTTTGTTTTGTATATTGGCTAATTCTTTTTGATATTCACTTTTACGACGAAAGTTTTTAATTTGATTTTTAATATAAAATTGCTCATTTGCTTGTGCCGCTTCCTTAACATATGGAAGTAAATTTAACTCGACTGTATCATTTTTTGCTGCATTTTGATACTGCAAATCTATATCATTTTGACATTGCTGCATATATTCTTGAAAATATGAATAACTTTGCTGGTCGCTTTGAAATTTACTTAATTTCAAAAAGGTTTGATATAAATGTTCTTTTAGCTCAGTTAATTTTGCTTCGATGTTAATGTTTTCGATTGCTTTATCAGCACTTTCAAAGATATCTTGCTCAATTACTTCATTAATTTTTAGATTAAACATTTTTATTTCAGTATATAAATCTCGCAGTTGTGCAGGTTGACTAAAAATTACTTCTAAACCTTGCTCACTATAAAATAAATTTGAAAAATCATTACGACAAAGCATAAAAATCAAAATCTTTAATCGCTTGAATTTGCTTATTTCATCAAAAAAATGTTTTTTATTCGGATTTATTTGAAATTTTGGATTAACAGGAAATTCAAAATTCATATCAAAGGGATGTTTTTGAATTTGTCTAGGTTGATAATCAACATAAATATTATTTATATCTATATCATAGTTAAATTCACTCTTTATTTTATTTTTAAAATATGCTTTATTTTCGTTTGATAAGTATGATAAATAACTATTAAATTCAATTACAAATTCCTTGATTTTATTAAAATCAGAATTTTTTGTTATAGTAAAATTTATTTTTAATGTATCATAAACAAAATCAATTGCTCCCCGTGTGGTTTGCATCAGTTGTTTTAATGTTTCTGCTCCTTCTTTATTTAAAATCTCATCAGCATCTTTTTGGTATGGATTTATAATAACATCAATGCGATTAATTTTATTCGATAATAATGTCTTAATAGTTTTTAATGTAGCATTTATCCCTGCTGCATCATTATCTAAAAATAATTTAATTTTATAATTATATAAGAGTGGAATATGTTGATTAGTAAGTGCTACACCCATTAAAGCAACAACATTTTTTATCCCTGCTTTATAACATGCAATCGCATCCATAAAACCTTCTACAATTACAACTTCGTTACTGCTTTGAATGTGATCTTTTGCATTAAAGTAGTTATACAAGATTTTGGATTTATTAAATAAATTACTTTCAGGTGAATTTATATACTTAGCTACTTCGTTGGTTATTGTGCGGCCACTAAAACCCACTATTTGACCATATTGATTTTTAATCCCGAAAACAACCCTATTATGAAAGTATTCTACATAGTTTTCGTTAATCAAACCACTGCTATATAATTTATCAAATCCATAACCTAATTTTTCATTTAAGTGTTTTGATAATAAATTAAAGTCAGGTGCAAATCCTATATCAAAATAACTTATAAGTTCGCTATCAAATAAATTACGTATTTTCAAGTAATTAATAGCTGCATTGTTTTTAAGTAGTTGCAATTTATAAAAAGTGTTTGCTGCTTGCAAAATTTCTAATTGTTCTTGCTCTTGTGTATTATATTCCACTAAATCGGATTTATTTAATGAACTAAAATCTAATTCTTTTCCGATGTTTTTTGCTAAATACACAATTGCATCAGTATAACTCATTTGTCTTTTTTTTGTTAAATAAGTAACTATGTTACCACTTTCTCCGCAAGAAAAACATTTATATATTTGTTTTATTGCTGACACAGAGAAACTGGGATTGCTATCATTATGAAATGGACATAGTCCTACATAATTATTACCTTTTTTATTTAATTGGACATCTTCAGAAATGATATCCACTATATTGTTTGAAGAAGTTATTTCCTTAATCAATTCATATGAAATTGCTTGTGTCATTACCCTCCAAACTAAATATATTCATTAATTTGCTCAATCAAAATGCGAAATTGCTCCATTGTATCGCGATTTCTTAATGTAACAGTTGCATCTTCTAAACTTTGATGATCAACTGTTAAACATCAATATGTCCCAATTGCATCATTGCGACGATAACGTTTTCCGATTGAGCCACTTTCATCATAACTTGTCGAGATTCCTAAATCAATTAATTGGTGATAAATTTTTAATGCTTTTTCAGAAATTTTTTTAACTAACGGAAGTACAGCAACTTTATAAGGTGCAATTTCTTTTGGAAATCTTAAAACTATTCTTTCATCACTTTCTGTCACTTTCTCAACATCATAACAATTTACAAGGATAGCAAGCATTAAACGATCTAAACCAATACTTGGTTCAATCACATAAGGAATTAATTTAGTATTTGTTTCTGGATCTAAATATTCTAAACTTTCTCCACTTGCTTGCATATGTGCTCTTAAATCAAAATCAGTTCGATTCGCTACTCCTAAAAGCTCACCTCAACCAAACGGGAATAAAAATTCTATATCAGTTGTTGCATCAGAATAATGTGCTAATTCTTCTGGGGTATGTTCTCGAATCCTAACATTTTCTTTTGTTATGCCAAGTTTTTTTATTAACTTCATACTTTTTTGGATATAATAATCAAACCATTTTGGCGCGTGCTCAGGATAACTAAAAAATTCTAATTCCATTTGCTCAAATTCACGAGTTCTAAAAATGAAATTTCCTGGAGTAACTTCATTGCGAAAACTTTTTCCTACTTGTCCGATTCCGAAAGGTAATTTAGCACGAGTTGTTCTTTGCACATTTTTAAAGTTTATAAAAATTCCTTGTGCTGTTTCTGGACGTAAATAAATTTTTGATTTATTTCCTTCAATTACTCCTTGGGCAGTTTCAAACATTAAATTAAATTGCTTAATTTCGCTTCATTGTGCTTTGCATCCATCATATTCAGGTAAATTTTGATTTAAATATTCTCGCATTTGATCATTGCTAAGTTGTTCAGGGATAATGTTGGAATTAATTTCATTGATTAATTTGTCAGCACGGTATCTTTTTCCGTTCACTTTGTTTTCAATTAGTGGATCATTAAAATTCCCTACATGTCCACTTGTTTCTCAAACTTTTGGGTTCATTAAAACTTTTGAATCGATTAAAAAGTTATTAGTTTCTTTTAAAATAAATTCTGTTTTTCATATTTGTTTGATGTTATCTTTTAATAAAGAACCTAACGGACCATAATCTCAAGTATTTGAAAGACCTCCGTAAATTTCACTGCCTTGAAAAATAAACCCAGTGCTTTTAAGATGGTTAACTAAAACTTGCATAAATTCTTTATTATTTTTATTAAACATTTTATTATTATACTATTTTTATATTTTTTAAATATAAAAATTTGCTATTTTATAACTTTCTACAAAAATACAAAATAAAAAAGTCAAAAGACTTTTAAATTTAGTTAAGCGGTGGAATTACACCTACTCATAATAAAATCACAAGAACAAATAGTATTGCAAGTGCTAAAGAAGCAAATAATACTGTTCAGAACATATATGGAATACGTTCTTCAGTTACTACAACTTCGCTTTCTTCTTTTGGTTGTGCTTTTGCTACATCTGAAAATACTACAACATTAGTTTGTGGTTTAACTTCAGCTGCGATAATAGGATAGTGATATGCTTGTTGTGGAACAAATGCTAAATGTAATCCTTCGAACACAAGATATGATAATCAGTGTACTAATAATACATTTCTACCACATTCTTTTCGATAATATACGGCTGTTTCTGGATTGAATTCGATTTCAGGTTTACCAACAATTTTTTCAGATAATGATTTTACAGATGTTGCCAATGAAGCGGCGACTAATTCGAATAATTTTTGTGCTTTTTTATCATCAGTAAATTTATTAGAAAGTTTTTTAGTAACTACTAAAACATTTTTCAGTTGTTCCTTGATTCTTGTTAAATCTTGCTCAGATGTTGTTTTTTCTTCTTTGAAAAATTCAGCAACCTTAGAAATTCTTTGTGCATAAACAGCTAGAGCCTCAAGTTGTTTAGTAGGTTGTAGATTTTCAATAAATTCGAATCTAATAGGTTCTTTTGAACCCGTAGAAACTTCCTTTACTACTTCCACAGGTACTTCTTTTACCACCTCTTTAATAACTTCGACTACTTTTTCAACTGGTACTTTTACTTCTTTGATAACTTGAACTTCGATAGGAACTTCTTTAGTAACTTCTACTTCCTTAACAACTTCTAATGGTACTTCTTTAACTACTTCAATTTCTTTTACTACCTCAAACGGTACTTCCTTAATAACCTCAACTTCTTTGATGATTTCAATCGGTACCTCTTTAATGACTTCGACTTCTTTAATAATTTCAACAGGAACTTCTTTAACAACTTCCTTTACCACTTCAACAATTTTTTCAACAACTTGAACTTCTGGCTCAGTTTGCTTTACTTCTTGAACTATTACCGGTGCTGCTTGACCTTGTTTTTGAAGTTCTTCGTTTAGTCTTTGTAGTTTTTCGATTTCTAAATCTTTAGCAGATTTTTTTCTTTCAATAATAAATTCATCATCAACAGGGAAGTATGTTTCATGTTTTCTAAGAACTTTAAAATCGTTTAGTCTTTCAAGGTAATCACGAGCCTCATCTGATTTTCTTGCTCCTGTTTTTGAATCAATAAAGAATTCAGATAATACATCACTTTCAACTACATTACCATCAAATTTATCAACATTGATTTCGTAAAAATCAACACCTTCTTTTCATTCTGAAATGAAAATTCCCCCAAATACTTTTTGATCTGTTTGGAATCAAGTTGCACAATCATATCCCAGTGATAAAAATCAGTTCATCGCATCTTTACGAGTTTTAAATTGAGCTAATGCATCTTTTACTTTTGGGTGCTTAAGCACTCATGGATAGTTTTTATTTAATGCTGGTTTATATAAACATAATAGACGTTTCATATTCTTCCTTTAATTTTTTTAATTTTCCTCACTTTTTGCTTACAAATAAGAATATTAGAAATAATTGTTAATATTATATAATATTATTACCACAGCAGATATTGCTAAATACATATTTTTATTCCTAAAAAATAGGAAAAAAAGTAAAAATTCAACTTTTTTTCCTAAAATAAGCAAAGAAAAAGTAATTTTTTTCTTTTTTTCCTATGGTATAGGCAAAAAAAGAAAAATAAACGAGGCAAAATGAATAACAAAGAACATATATTGGAGAAAATTAATCAAATTGTTCCAGATGAATGTGGTGTTTACTTATGAAAAAACAAGAACAACGAAATTATTTATGTTGGGAAAGCTAAAAATCTAAGAAAAAGACTTAAACAATATTTTGAAGGACATAATAATTCTTGATTAACTCCTGTGATGGTTGATCAAATAAATGATTTTGATTTCTATATATGTAAATCTGAGCGTGATTCATTTTTAACAGAGTTAAAATTTATAAAACAATTTCAACCTCGTTATAATATAAAACTTACAAACAAGAATACATATCCCTATTTTTTATTTGTAATTGATAAAAATGGTTTACATATAGATATTGGTGATAATCTGAATAAAAAAAATTTAAAATATTATTTTGGTCCGCTTACACCTACATCACAATTTTCAGCTTTTTACGATGTTTTATGTAATCAGTTTTTATATTATAAAGGACTTAAAATTACCAATAAAGATGAATCGTATTGATTAAATGCCCTTGAAGAAATTAAAAATATTTTCAAAAATAAATCGCCTGAATTTATTAAATTAATTGCAAAAAAAGAAGCAGAATACAGCAGCAAATTAGAATTTGAATTTGCACAAGTTTATAAAAATGCTTCTGTGTTTATTAAATCATTATTACAAACACAAATTCTACAAATTAGCAACACACAATCACTTGATTTTTTTGCTTTTGAAAAAGTAAATCAAAACATTTTTATTTCAATCCGATCTTACCAACACGGTTCTACCACTTATATTGAAAACATAAATCGCAAATTTCAAGGTTTACTAACTGAATTTATCGAAAAATTTATCAATGATTACTATAAAAAACGACCAGATATAATAAGCAAAATCTTGCTAGATTTTGTTTATAAATCTGAAAACCTTATTTTTGATGACAACCTTACTAAAAGAATCTTATATCCACAAAAAGGGATTTATAAAAGTATATTAGAAAACCTTAAATCAAATGCTCAAATCCAGGCAAAGGAATATGCACGAAAACATATAATTAAAGATAATGTAGCTTTATGAATTAAACTAAAACAGGAATTAAATTTATCCGAAATAGATAAATTTATTATTTTTGATAATTCTTTTGAGAATTATCAAAAGGATGTTGCTGGTTCTTCTTTATGTTTTGATATCACGGGTCAAATAAAAAACTTAACTACTTTTAATAAATTATCAGAATTCAATCAAAAAATTGATAAGCATTCAGATGTACAATTTACTTACTATAATGCTGTTTCTTTTTTACAAAAGCATAAAAATAAAATAAATGCAAATGATGTTTTTATTGCTGATGGCGGCATTGCTCAAATAAATGAGATTAAGGAAGCGTTAAAAAACTTCAATCTTAATAATCTTGTTTTTGGTTTGGTAAAAAACGATAATCACAAGACACAAAAACTTATTAATGATTTAGGTAAAACTATTCAATTATCTGATGAAAGTTTTTTATATTTCTCTGCTTTACAAGAACATGTAGACAAAAATGTGAAAAGATATTATCATCAACTTGCTGATTCAAAAAACACACTTAAAGGGTCATTAAACATCCCTAATATAGGTAAAAAAACTATTACTGCATTAATTGCTAAATTTGGAACTTATGCATCTATAAAAGAACAATCGCTCGAAAATCTTACAGAAGTCATCGGAACAAGTAGAGCCCAATCTGTTTATAATTATTTTCACAAAAAATAGTATTTATCCAAAAGATAAACACTATTTTACATCCTAATATTTCCTGTAGTTCTTGGAAACGGAATGCTATCACGGATATTTTCCATTCCTGTTATAAACATCACAAGTCTTTCGAATCCAATCCCGAATCCAGATGATTTAAGATGACCAAAACGTCTTAAATCAAGATATCATTGTAAGTCGGCTTGATCAATACCGAGTTCATTTACTCGTTTTACGATTTTAAAATAATCTGTTTCTCTTTGACTTCCACCGATTAATTCCCCTATTTCGGGAACTAATAAATCAAAAGCCGCAACTGTTTTACCATCATCATTTTGATACATATAAAATGCTTTAAATGATTTAGGAAAATTAATAACAGCAACTGGAGATTTATATACAACATCAGTTAAGTATTTTTCGTGTTCACTTGCTAAATCTAGTCCAAAATGGATATCTTTTTCTTCAAATATATCTTTTACTTTTTCAAGTTCTTTTAATGCATCTTGATAATCCACAATTTTTAATTCTGAATCTAAAAAATTGTGGATTTTATTTAATAAGTTTCCATCACTTAGTTTGTCTAAAAACTCCATTTCAAAAGGATGTTTAGCTACGGTATTTCTTAAAACAACTTTTAATAAATCCTCTGATAATAAAATAGTTTGATGCAAATCATAAAAAGCCATCTCTGGTTCAATCATTCAAAATTCTGCTAAATGTCTTTTAGTATTCGATCGTTCCGCTCTAAATGTTGGTCCAAATGTATAAATATTTTTAAATACATTTGCATAACTTTCTCCATGAAGCTGCCCCGTTACTCCTAAGGTTGATTTGTTCCCTTTACCAAAAAACGGATCATCCACATTCGAATCAGACACATTAAACATTTCCCCCGCACCTTCTCCGTCATTAGAAGTAATAATAGGTGTAGTGACATAATGAAATCCTTTAAACATAAAATACTTATGGATTTCTTGTGCCAAGGTTGAACGAATTAACATCACTGCTTTTAAAACATTTGTACGGTGACGCAGGTGTGGAATTTCCCGTAATGTTTCAAGTTTCATTTCTTGTGCTTGAATTGGGTAATCTTCATCCACTTTTTTATATTCAATTAACTTGGTAGCAGTCATTTCGATGGGTTGCGGCGCATCTGGTGTAGCTCTCAAAATCCCTTGTAAAGAAAGTGCAGATCCGGGTTTTAAAGTATCAAGAACATTAAAATCAAAATCACCTTTAAACACTACCTGCAAGTTTTTTATGGTAGATCCATCATTTATTTCTAAGAAGCGAATCTTTTTATTTCCACGATTAGATGTAACTCACCCTTGAATTTGAATATCTCAGTTGTTATAAAAAATAGGTTTTAATAAAATACTTTTTATTGTATGCATTTTTCTCCTTTATTATATTATACTAAATTTGCTTCTTTGCTGTGTTAAAAGTTGTTAATTTCTCTATATCTTCTAAATTAAATATTTCATTTTATTTTTTAATTACCTTATTTTATTGTTATTTTTATAATATAAAAATGCTTGATATAAATCCTTATAAATCATATTACCATAATTTATTTGTTTAAAATGATAACCAAAAATTAAGAAATAATAAATAGCTAATTTATTACTTTTTCTTATTATAACTGTATCAATAACCTTATAATTCATATAAAATATCTTATTACTCTTATAATAAATATGACATAAAAATTTATTATCATCATACTTAGCGTCTTGTTCATTATTTAGATAATATTGTTCTTCTGAATATTCAAAATAATCAAATATCTTAGTTAATTTATTATATAAATATTTATATTTTTTATAATATAAAACTATAAAAACTGATTCTATAACTAATGCAAATACATAGAAAATATCTACATATCTTCATTCTTTAAAATAACCTAATTTTATTTGAGATGCAAGTTTATTGTATGCATCCAAATTTACAATTAATTCGTTTATAAAAAATAATAAGAGTATAATAAAAAAGGACATAATCATATTCTTAAATATAAATTTGTTTTCTTTTAAATATAATTGTCCTCCTTCTTTAAATAGTACATTTGTTTGTTTTGCTTCTGTAATACTAACAAGTTTTTGACACTTATAAATAATGAAATTAGTGAATGAGTTTGTATTAAATAATATAATGAAAGAAAGCACTAAGATGTTTGTTGATATAATCACCCCTAAACACATTAATATAAATAAAAATAGTGACATAAAACTTCCTTAAATATCAAATGTATATTAATCACTTTGTTCTTCGTTAAAAAAATTAACATAATCAAAATACAAACCTTGATAATATTCACTATGCTCATCTTTTCATGATTTGTGCATATCAAAAATAAAAAATGCAAAAACCTCATATGCACTATCCTTAAATATTTCTTTAACTCTTTGTGTTGTCAGTACCCTTACCCTGACATCAAAAAAGTTTGTTCTAAAATATATATAATTATTTGTTGTGAGTCCGTTGTTAAAATAAATGGTATTATCAAGCATATATTCACTATCGATTATTTTGCTACTTTTGACTTTTTCTTCAAAGTGTTTTTTAACTTTTTTTCCTATATGAAAGCACTGAAAGTAATAATGAAATGTAAAGATATCAGTAATGATATATGTAATAAAGTTTACTATAAAAATTATTATCATTTCTGGTGCTGTTTTTTTATTATAATACTTATCTAGTAGGATGAATGTTATTGTTAAGATAATATGTGTAACAAAACGAAAAATTATAGCTATTACTCAATAGAAAATTTCCTTATTATAAGATATAAGATACTTTCTAAACTCATATCATCCCTTTAGAAAGTTTATATGATACTCTTTTGTTTTTTGACTTATATCTCTGCTGTATGTATCTTTTGCTATAAAAAAGAAACTTTGATATCTTTTTGTATATGCAATTATAAAAACAGGATAGAAAATAACCGCAAAACAAGCATTTATTATCAACAAAATAAAAACATATTCAAACATTTTATCCTAAATTATCTGTTTTTGTTTTATTAGGTAATTTTCTTATATATCATTCATTTAATTTTTTATTATATATCTTTTGCATCCCTCATGCATAAAGCATTCAATCATGTTTTGCTAGCATTTGCTCTAAGGTTAATACCTCAGATGTTTTAAGATTCTTAAAAACTAAATTCTTTCCGCCTTTACCACCTTGATTATAAGGTTTATCAAGTGGTGTCTCTTTTACTACTACTCATTCAACTCTTTTAATATTTTCTAAATTTATTGCTATTGTTTGTAACTGATTCTCTAATTCTGATAAAAAGTTATTTATCTTTTTATTTTTATCTTCCATACTATCGATTTCTCTTTTTGTTAAATAGATATCAATTGAATCAAGAACAAATCCTGTTGTATGTAAAAAAGCTTTTTTGAAAAATGTTTTATATGGTACTTTTTCAATTGCTCAAAATTTACCTTTATAATTCTTTACTGCAGAAAAAACATTTCAAGTTCACCCAGAAATAACATTTTTACCATATGAGTAACCTGATAATGCTTCATCTGTTGAACTTTTTTTAGGAAACTCAAATATTTCTGATAATAATTTATGATTCTTTATATATTTATCCCTTCTGGATTCTAATATACTAATTGCAACACTTAATCCTATGGATGCACCTGCTGATAATGCAGTACCAAAAAAACCTAATCCAAAGCTAAAAATACCTGCAAAAAAGCTAAATATAGATACAGCAGACATCGCTATTTGTGCATTTAGTAATCTTTTTATTATATTGTTATACCAAAGTATATTATCATTTATATCTATATAAATTTGTTTTATATCTTGTGATTTGGATTCTAATTCAAAAAATTGTTTTGTTAGATTTTTTGAATTCATTTCATTACTATCTATGTTTATTACATAACCATTATTCGCATCTAGAACGGTTCTTTGTATTGTAGATTCATTATTATTTAACTTTGCTACTTCTTTTTTAACTGTATGTACACCAGATTTAAAAGTATTTAAGGACTTTATTAATTCGTTCTTAAATTTTTTATATCCTGTCTCGTTAAGATAGTTATTTATATTTTCTTGTTGGTCTTTTGTAATCAGATTATTTGTTTTATAAATATCCAAAAAATTATTCATTATTTCTTTATAATCATCTAAGGAAATTTCGCTAATTGGTTTATTAATACTTTTATTCTTTTTAATAATTCCTTCCGATATTTTATCTAGTATATTTTCTTTATTTTTAAATATATTTTTTGATAATTTTTCTATATATTCTATATTTAAATCCTTATCAGGGTGTTCCATAATTTTTGGAAAACTTGTTTCGAATTTTACATCATTGTTGTTTATACCAGTTAACCCGTTCAAACCAGAAGTGACATCACCTATTTTAAAAATAATATTCTTCATTTTATTCCTTTCTTATATAAATAATTCTATCAAAGAATCCAACATAAGTGGTTTATTTGTTGAATTTATTTCACTTTTATGATATGTATGTTGTATATGTATTATTGATTCGGTATTTCTTTGTGATATAAATTCCTTATATAAAATAATTCATTATAATTTGTCTATATAGGGGTTATATGAACAAAAAATTAAAAACTTTATTGATATTATCAAGTTTAACAACTTCTACTATCGCAGTAAGTTGTGGAACAACTACATCTGCTAATACAAATAAACCAGGTAGGGGTGATTCTGGAACAGATGATAAGAACAAAAAACACGAGCCTTCTCCACAAGAATTAAGGGATAAAGCAATCGAGTCGTTTATAAAAGAAAATAAGATTAATGATAATTATTATAAATATGATGGACAAAAAGATAATAATAATCCGTTCTTAAAAGATTGGGATTATTGGTTTGCTAAGCCTTCTTATGTTCTAAAAAGTTATGATATATCTGATGTGCAAGGATGAAAAAAACATATTAGCCAACCATATATGAACTTAAATGATTATAATGCGATTTTAAAAGCATATGATGCTAAAATACAAGTTGATAGTTTGTATCAAAACAAAAAAGCAAGGTTTGAAAAATGGGCTAAAGAAGAATTTAATTTTCATCCTGCTGATGCGAACTTAAAAGGGACTGCATTAAATATCGATGTAAGTGAAAAAAATTATAATGGGGATTTATATCAACTAATTAACGATGTGGTAAATGATAAAATAAATATCGATGAACAAACAAAAGAAAAATTTTATAATGAAGTTTTAACATATTTAAATTCTGCTAGTGATAAAAATACTTATACCTTTATCAAAAAAGATGATGATAATAATTATTTAATAAGTGATAGTGATTTAGATAAATTTGCGAGTGAAAGTTATAATCAATATCAAAGTAAATATCTTAGATATTTTGCAACAACTCCTAATGAAGAATCTGGGGTGAAAATATTAGCTGATACATATAAAGAATTTAGAAAATTTGCAAAAAATTTTATTGGTTTAGATGATCAACAAGAAGATACTAGTAAACCGAAGCCTGAAGATATACCGTTATTAAACTTAGTAAACGGGAATTATTATGCGCAAAGAATAAGAACATGATTTTCGTATATCTTTACTGATTATTATAAGGGACGGATTATTGATAAAAACATTTCATATAGTGATTATTTAAATGGTAATTTTAAATACTTACAATTTGGTTTTAGTAGTGATAAAAATAATTTGGATGATCAAAATCCTGTGTATGATTCTGTTTATATTAATAGTGCTGATTCATTAAAAAATTATAGCAATGAAGCAAAAAACAAGTTAAAGCAACAAGTGATTAATTTAAGTATAAGTGATAGTTTTAAATATAGTTTTTTACCATATACTTTTAATTTAAATGGGGTGTATGATCCAAAAATGGATGTGTTTAGTTATGATAAGGGAATGAAGATTTTAAAAAATGATGCTCTTTATGGTCTTAAAGATCCAAGTGAAGATATTAAGAAATTACAAACTAAGAACTTATTTTTATATGCTCCGATATCATTAGTGGATGAAGCAACGGATTCGGGTGGTAAATTTATGGCCGTCGATGAGAATCAAAGAAAATATTTTATTAGTTTAATAGAATATAAGCAAGCATTAAAAAAATTAAATGATGCTCTTAAAGTTATGGATTATAAGAAAAATGGTGATCAACAAGCATCATTGATCGAAAAAATTGAAGAACTTAATAAAAATAATGATGCTAGATATAATAATCAAAAAAATATATTTAATGATTTTAAAACAAAGTTAAATACATATACTAGTGCTCTAATAGCGATTTTAGATATTAATAACTTTATTGGGACTGAAAGTGTGTTCCCACAAACAAAAAAATTGAATCAAATATTAGTGGATATTCTACCTTATGGTAAAAATAGTAATTTCGAGTTTATGTATAAGGATGCGAATGAAAAACTTAATAACGAAGTGCTGGGGTGGTATACTATGTTAAGTAATGGTGAAGCAAAAGATACATTACTTGATGGATTCTTGCCGGGGTATGATGTAGATGCTAATATAGCATTTAATGTTGCATCATATAACTATTTATTTACTTATTTAAATACTATTTATGCGCAAAATAATTTAGATAAGATAAATAGAATTAATTATAGCGATTATAAAAAAGAACTAGCTAAAAATAATAAAATAAAGGCTAAAGAAATTATTGATAAGGTGCTGGTGTAATTTGTATAGTAAGTATAAGTGCATATTTCTTTTCCATAAAATTGCAGATATAAAAAGTTTAAATGACTTTTTATATCTTTTTCTAGATTACTTTCTTCTTTTCTTATAAAATAAAAATGTAAGAAATCATATAGGTAATTAATTTCTTACAAAATTTTATGATAAGGAGATATTATATTGAAAAATAAGATTAAAAAAATATTATCTATTTCTTCTGCTTCTTTCTCTTTACTTGTTACTTCTTGCTCATATTCACAAAAAGACTCTAATAAATATAATAAAGATGATATAGGCAATTTTTATTCATATATACTGTCTTATAAAAAAGACAATATGATTAAAGATATTAACGATAATTATTTTTATTATATGTGGAAAAACAATAAAGAAGATGCTGGTAAATTTGAATATTTATTAAAAAATAAATATTCATATATTAATTCAGTTGAAGAATTAAATAAACGGTTTTTAGATAAGTTTAATTTGTCTTTTGTCAAGAAATACTATAATTTGTTCAAAGACAAGGTAGTTTTTGATATAAATAATTTAACAGAAGAAAAATTAAAGGAAATTAATCTAGAAAAGTTTAAAGAAATTTATTTAAATAACCAAGATATTGTTGAATTCTTTAAAACGAAAAATTTATTAATGTATGAGGTTTGAGTAAACGATGATAAAATTCCAAATTTGGTATTAGTTCCTGACTATAAAAGTAAAGGTGAAAATAATTTGACATTTTTTGTTGTTGATTTTTATTTATTAGGTGAAAACCTTCCTTTGGATTATAAAAATAGAGACCCAAAATTGTTAATGAACATAAAATATATTGACAAAAGCAAATCAGTAACGATTAAAAAAGCTACAAAACAAGAAATTTTGAATCTTTATAAATATTTACCTTCAATTATAACAACTGATAAAGCTGATGTATAAGTTTATTATATAAACACATAAAGTCGTAATATAAAAAGTTGAATTCACTTGTCATAAAAATACAAATAACTTTTATAAATACCTTAAAATTTTAATAAAAAATGATAACAAGAATTAATAAAAGGACATTTTAAATGTCCTTTTATATTTAAATATAACAATTCATAAAATTTGTTTATAATATGATAAATAAATTATATTAGAGGAAAAATGATTAAATATAAACGAATCTTAATAAAACTTTCTGGTGAAGGTTTTGCTAACAAAGAAAAACACCTAGCAATTGATAACGAACTTGTTAAGAAAATTGCCATACAATTAAAAGAAATTGTAAAGCAAGGTGTACAAGTGTCTATTGTTATTGGTGGTGGTAATTTCTGAAGAGGTGCATCTGCTGAAAAAAATGGTATTCCTCGTAATCGTGCCGATTACATCGGGATGCTCGCTACCATAATGAATGGTTTAGCGCTTCGTAGTGGTTTTGAGCTTGTGGGACTTAAAGCAAGGGTGCAAAGTTCATTGAACATTGATGCTCGTGTTGCAGAAAACTATGTAAATGAAAAAACAATGAAATACCTTGAAGATGGAGAGGTTGTAATCTTTGTCGGTGGAACTGGTCGCCCTTATTTCACCACTGATACTGCATCTACATTATATGCATCTGAAATTGGTGCAGAAGTTATTTTAATGGGTAAAAATGGAACCGATGGGATTTATGATAGTGATCCTAAAACAAATCCGAATGCAAAAAGATATGATAAAATTACATATAATGAAATACTTGAAAAAAAATTACAAGTTATGGATTTAACTGCCACTAGTATGGCTCGTGATAACAATATTAATTTAATTATATTTAACTTACTCGAAGAAGATTCAATATTAAAAGTTTTAAAAGGACAAATAACACACACAGAGGTAATTAAATAATGGATATAGAAACTTATTTATTAGAACTACAAGAAAAATCTGAAAAAGCAATTAGTCATTTTAAATTTGAGATGTCAAAAATTTCTACTGGTAGAGCCAATCCACAACTTATTAAAGGGATTCGGGTAAACTATTATGATGTTCCCACTCCACTTGATGAATTAGCAAACATCTCAGTTCCTGAACCACAACAACTTTTAGTTAAGCCTTATGATATGGCATCAGTAAAAGAAATTGCTAAAGCTTTAGATAAAGCAAATCTGGGGATTCCCCCCGTTGATGAAGGTAATCAAATTAGACTTACATTTCCATCTTTAACAACTCAACGTCGTAAAGAGATGATCAAGAACTTAGCAAAACTAACTGAAGCAACTAAAATAGGAATCCGTAATGCTCGTCAAGAAATAAATAAGATGATTAAAGCAAATGAAGAACTTTCTGAGGATGAAGAAAAGAAATACTTAGATGCTGTTCAAAAAGAAGTAGATTTATTAATTGAAAAAGTCGTTCAATTAACCAAAGAAAAAGAAAACGAACTACTAAACAAATAACAAGCTCCGGTGCAAAAATTTGTGGTTTGTTTTTTTTTTTTTTTTTGTATATAATAAAGGAAATATTCACATTTATACAAGGAAGATTATGGAAAATAATACTAAATATGAACTAAAACAAAGAACAATTAAAGATATTATTTATGAACTTTCTCAGGATAAACTTATAATTCCCGAAATGCAAAGACCTTATGTTTGAAAAGACAAACAAGTAAGTGATTTGTTCGATTCCTTATATCATGGTTTCCCAATAGGTTATATAATAACAAACAGACCTCGTAATAATGATATAAAACGGAAGAGTTATGTTTCAAATGATGATTTTGAAACTGTTTTGATTGATGGTCAACAAAGGTTAACTGCTCTAAATGCAATAATTAATGGTTTAGAAGTCTTGGATGAAAATTATAAAAAAAGAAGAATAATTGTTTCTTTTAACCCCTTCCCTAAGAAAAATGAAGAGATTTTTAAAATACAAAATGCATATACAAAAAATAGTAAAAAATGAATATCTGATATTTCAGATATATTTAAAGGTCATTCTCATTATAAAGTTTGTCAAAAATATATTAATGATAATCCAGAAATAACTATGGAAGATATCGATAGCAAAATAGATAATTTAAAACATAAAATATGATCAACTAATATTGGGGTAATTGAAATAAAAGAATATGTTGATCTGGAAACGCTTACAGAAATTTTTATAAGGATAAATTCCAAAGGGACACCTTTAAAGCTTTTGGATTATTCAATAAGTAAAATTTCTGCAAATAAAAATTACGGAACAAATATAATTAGAGTTATGAATTATTTTTCTGAAATCCTAAAAACCGATAATAATATTTACAGAGAGATTGAAAAAATTGATCCAGATTTTTTTAAAACTGAAATGGGTCAGAAAATTACTTGACTTAGTAATATAAATAATAATGATTATATTTATAAACCATCAGTGAATGATATATTATTTGTTTCATTTTCTCATATTTTTGATAGAGCAAAAATGAGCGATCTTGTTGAATTATTATCTGGTAGGGATTTCGAAAAAAGAGAATATATTCCAGAAAATATACAAAGTAATTTTGAAAAAATTATTAATGGAATTTCGAGTTTTATAGACAAATATAATTTCAATACTTTTACACAAGCAATCAAAAATATAGGATTTAAAAATATAAAAATCAATAAAAATTCTGTTGTAATAAATATTGCTTATATAGTCTTTTTAAAGCTTAGAAAACTTTCTCGTCTTGGTATGGAAGAAGTTAAAAAATACACTGTTAAATGGTATATAATGTCTTTATTAACAAAAAGATATAAAGATAGTTATGTTGATCAAGTTATTAATGATTTAAGAAATATAAAAGAATTAGGAATCGAAGTGATATTAAGAAAAATAGATCAAACAGAATTGACAACTGATTTTTGAGAACTAAGACTTCCTGAACTCTTAGATACAAGTATACAAGAAAATCCTTTTCTAAAATGTTATTATGCAGCCTCAGTTGCTAACGGCAATAAAGGATTTCTTACTCCTTGATTAACACAAGAGGATATGTTAAAAAATTTAATCAGTGACAAACACCATATTTTTCCCAAACAATATTTAATTAATTCTTCTAATGAATTTAATGAATATTCATTTTTATCTGAGAAAAAATGATACAACCATTCTGCTAACTTAGTATATTTAGAAAAGAATATAAATATTAAGATCAAAGACAAAGCACCTAATGTATATTTTAAAGAAATAATTCAAGATATAAAAACAAATAATTCTCTTTTCCTTGGTAGAAAGATTTCCTTAGAAGAATTGGATGAAAATCTCGATGAAAACTGTATTCCAAAAGATATAATAAACTGAACATATAAAGATTATAAAGATAAATTTTTGCCTGAAAGAAGAAAATTAATGGCGAAAAAAATTAAAAAATGATATGAGAATATTTAGATTTTAAAGTATTATGTAAATTTTCTTTCTTTAATACCACATTAATAAATAAAATCCTTATACTATTCATAAGTAGGACGCCTAAGGGACCACTCGGCGTCTTATTTTAAAAATATGCCGTTTTTTTTGCTAGGTTAAAAACAGCAAAAATTTAGGTTCTAATCAATGCCACTATAACCTTCTACTTTATTTTAATTATTTTTCTTAAAGAAAATGTTAACTAACTCTAGTTTTTATCAACCAATTTTACTCCAACCCATTCTTATTCTTAAAATACATCTTAATTGGACAACCTTTGAAATTAAAGGTAGCTCTCAATTGATTTTCTAAAAACCTTTGATATGAAAAGTGTAAGAATTTTTTATTATTTACAAAGAATGTAAAAGTAGGTATTTTTGATAATTCTTTACGAACATAATAAATATTTAATCTTCCACCATTAAACGGTTGTGCTGGTTGAATAAGTTGTGTTTCAAGCACTAAATTAGAAAGCAACGACGGTTTTATATCTCTTTCCATATTTTCACGAACTTCTGATAAAGTTACTATCAACTTATTAATTCTTTGATTAAATTTTGCTGAAATAAATACAAAAGGAACTCATGGAACAAAATGAAATTTATTTCTCATTTTCTTTTCATAATCAGCCATTGTATTTGTTTGTTTTTCAACTAAATCTCATTTATTTATTACCACAATTATTGGTTTTTCATTCTCTAATGCATATCCTATAATTCTAGAATCAAAATGTGATACTTCTTGTTGTGTCGCATCGATTACTATCAAAGACAAATCAGCTTCTGATAGCGAATTCATTGCTCGCATTAAAGCATAATGATCAACACTTTCAATTAATTTTGATTTTTTTGTTATTCCTGCTGTATCAATCACATTATATAGTTTATGGTCTATTTCAACAGTTGATTTAACACTATCTCGTGTGGTTCCTGCAATTTCTGAAACAATTGAACGATACTCTTTAGTTAAATTATTAAGTAGCGAACTTTTACCAGCATTAGGTTTTCCGATAATCGCTAAATTAAAATAATCATTTTGGTCTTCATCGCTGAAATCAAGATATTCTAAACACTTATCTAAAACTTCACCAACACCTTCACCATGTAATGCAGAAACAGGATAAATATGTTCAACTCCCAAAGCATATCAACCATAATCGAATTGCTGGTTGTTTTCTAGTTTGTTTGCTACAGCAATAATAGGTTTATTACTTTTTCTTAAAATATTCATTATGAATAAATCATCATTACTTATTTCGTTTGTTCCATCAAAAATAAAAACAATAACATCTGCTTCTTCAATCGCTATTTTTGCTTGAATCTGGATTTGTTCTTGAAAAGGTTTATTTTCAATTTCAATTCCGCCGGTATCAATTAATTTGATTTCATGACCTGATCAAGTAATTTTTTCATACAATCTATCTCTTGTAACACCTGGTTGGTCATAAACAATTGATATCTTTTTACCTATAATACGATTAAATAAGGTGCTTTTTCCTACATTAGGTTTTCCAATAATTGCAACTGTATTATGCATCTTTTGACCTTTCTTTAACCAAATCCATAATCTTTGCTATCACTTCTTCTATCTCTAAATTAGTACAATCAATAAATACTGCATCTTCAGTTTTATGTAACGGATCAACTTCACGATTCATATCTTGTTCGTCTCGTTTTTTTACTTCATAAAGCACTTCTGCAAAACCTGTATTATAACCTAATTCCTGATTTTGCTTCATTCTACGCTTTGCTCTTTCTTCTTCTTCTGCTCATAAAAAGATTTTTACTTCAGCATAGGGCATAATTTTAAAAGTTGTATCCCTCCCATCGATAATATATCCTTTACGTTTTTTAGTAAGTTGTTGAATATAATCAACCACGAACTCTCGCACTGCAGGAATTTTAGCCACAGACGGAGTTATTTGTGAGATATAATCGGCCCTTATAGCTTTTGATACATCAATTCCTTTTAATTCAATTCTGTCATTTTCTAGCAGTTTAATCATACCTTTTTGTAATGTCTTAATAACATTTTCTTGATCACGAGAATCAACACCATTATCAATGGTGTTTTTTGCGATTGCCCGATATACACTACCACTATTTATAAAAGTGAAACCATATCTGCTTGCTATTTGCTTACTTACTGTGGATTTACCTACTCCAGATGGCCCATCTATTGCAATATTAACTTTCATCACTACCTCCAAGTTTCTTTTTCTTTATTCTTACTTTTGTAGTATTTGATATATTGTGTTCTTCTGAAGCTAATGTATCAATTAAATATTGTGCTTTATCTTTTTCAATAAATTCTATATCATCTACATATGAGTCGTTTTGTTTATCGAATTTAATTTTTAAGTCTATATAACCTTGTAATAATTCTTTATACAAATAATTAAAATCGAAATCAAAAACTTCTTGTTTTTCTATTAATTTGGATTCGATACTAACATTTTGCTGATATTTATAAGCTGAATTAATGTTCTTTTTGAATCATTTTTGCTCTTTTTTTAGTTCATCATTTCCTGATTGAGATAGCAGAATTAGGTTATCTAAAACATCCTTATCTTCGTTTGAATCATCTACTTTTGAACCATTAAAATTCATATAGTTATTTTACTTTATTTTTTATATTTTGAAATAACAAAAAGCACATTATAGTGCTTTACAGTTATTTTTTAAATAATTCAAGGTATTCTTCATAACCTTCATCTTTTAATTTATCTACGGGAATAAAACGCAATGATGCAGAATTAATGCAGTACCGAAGTCCACCTAATTTTCTTGGACCATCTTTGAATACATGTCCTAAGTGTGAATCGGCATTTTTACTTTTTACCTCAGTTCGAATCATATTATGTGAATAATCGCTATGTTCTGTTACAACATCTTCATCTATCGGTTTACTAAATGCTGGTCACCCACATCCTGAATTAAATTTATCTTGTGATTTAAAAAGTGGTGTTCCATCAACGATATCCACATAAATTCCTTCTTCAAAATGTTCATCATATTCATTTGAATATGGATGTTCTGTATATCCTTCTTGAGTTACTTTATATTGTAATTCTGTAAGTTCTTTTAAACGTTGTTCTTTTTTCTTTTGTTCCATATTTCCTTTCAAAAAATTATCTTTTTTAAGTTGTTCGGTTTCTTTTGTTTATAAATTCACATTCATTTTATTATAAATCCTATCAAAACAAATGATAGATATACAACTACAACAAAGGTGTTGGTCTCATCTCAGTTGTTACCTAATATGTTTGGTACTAAGAAAAATAAAATTAAAGTTGAAATTCATAAAATATTAACTATATATATTGTTTTTTCTCATCACGGGATTTTAGATATTTGTTTCTTTTTTTCTAAAATTAATGCTACAACAGCTGTTAAAGTATCTTCAATTAACAGTGCTAAACTATTTACTTTTATAACAGCTGTAAAGAACGGGTTATCATTATCTTTTGTTTTGCTTAAAAGGGTTGGTACTAATCATAAAACAAGCATTGCTATAAATGTAATAACTGCTGTTAAAATGATTGCATTACGGTATTCACCGTGTTTATTATGATCTGCATATTTTGGATTAATATGATTATCTAATGCAAGCGGAATTAACTTTCTTGCTGTAGATACCGTTTGTGTAATTTTATACCCTATATCATTAAATATAAATCCAATAATAAACACAATCGTTCCTGTAATATTCATTACAAGATAATAAATTTGTGAAAATTCATTGTTATTTGAATCAAACTTTATTGCTAAATAAACACTATAAAATGCTAAGTAAACAACTGCTACAATTCCTAGGGAAACAAATAAAATTCTTTTAAAATTTTTAAATTCTGCGTCCTTTGCCATAGAAGCCATATCTTCAATTCCTGCAAAAGCAAAAATAAAAACTAAAATACTTCCAAAAATCATTGTAGATGTTGCTTTTTTTGTTGTTTCATAAACAACTGTATATCCACCTGGTTTTATAACCGAAAGATATACTAAGTTTACAAAACCTATCAACAAAAATGCTCATTTTACAGCAGATGTTAAAAATACAACTTTTGTATTAAGTGATAATCCTTTGGTTGATATCAATATTAATGCACCAAAGAAGATAAATGCAATGACCCTTATAATCCATATTATAGTTATATAATTTGAAATAGTTTTAGGTATTACTAATTCAAAAGTTTGCGCTAAAAACAATGGTGACACAGATGATAAAACAGGTGATTGTAAGAATTGATTTCAACCAATGAAATAACAAAAGTTCTTTACAAAACCTTTTTTAAATTTATATCATTTGTTTTCAACATTTGACTGTTCTTCAAACAAGGTTGAATCAAGGTGTCTTGCATAAGCATATGAACCACCATAATGTTCTTTAAAAGCATTCCCTAAACGAGCAAATACTAATGCAGTTCCTATCATTGTAAGCAAACAAAGAACGATAACTAAATATCCGTAAAATCCTATATTTAGTATTTCTGAAAAAGTTGTAAGGAAACCTAAACCAACAATAAAGTTGATAGTGAAAAAAGTAAATGATTTTTCACTAAAATGTTTTTTCACTATTGCTTAAACTCTAATTGTTTTTTGGGTTTCTTCTTCTCAAAAACTACTTCATATATTTCTTCATAATTAGATACAGGAATATAAGTTAACTTTTCTTTAATTTCCATAGGAACATCAATTAAGTTTTTTACATTTCCTGTAGGTATAAAAACATATTTTAAGTTTTTAGAAGCGGCAGCAAATGATTTTTCTTTTAGGCCACCGATATCTAAAACATTACCTCTAAGAGTTATTTCACCTGTCATACCTATTTCAGATGATACAATTCGTTGTGATAATGCTGATATTAATGCAGTGGTAAATGTCACTCCTGCACTTGGGCCATCTTTTGGTACTGCTCCTTCAGGCACATGAATATGAATTGTTGTTTCATCAAAATTAAAGTCTGTAATACCATATCTAGCAGCATTTGCACGCACATATGAAAGTGATATATTAGCAGATTCTTTCATAACATCTTTTAATGAACCTGTTAATTTAATTTCTCCTTTTCCTGGATAAGTATTAACTTCAATTTGCAAGGTTGATCCACCAACTGATGTATATGCTAAACCATTAACTACACCAGGGGTTTTGTATCCATCATTTTCATTATCTTTAAATTTTTCGGGTCCTAAAAGTTCTTTTAAATCATTTATTTTTACCTCGAATTGTTTATTTTTTAGTTTTGGTAATTCGAGTTTTTTAAGCACGAATTTGCGTGCTAATTTATCTAAGACACGTTTTAATCCACGAACTCCGGCTTCTTTGGTATAGTTTTGAATAATGTATTTCATTGTGTCTTCAGAAATCTGCATAAAGTCGCTACTTGCCCCAACTTGTTCTGTTACTTTTGGCATCAAGTGTTGCTGTGCAATTTTTAATTTTTCAGTTAATGTGTAAGCAGATAATTCGATAACTTCAACACGGTCTATTAAAGCATGAGGAATGTTTTCATAATAATTAGCAGTCGCAATAAAAATTGCTTTAGATAAATCGTATTCATGTTCTAAGTAGTGATCTTGAAACTTTGTATTTTGTTCTGGATCTAAAACTTCTAACATCGCAGATGCCGGATCCCCTTTATTTGTTGAAGCCATTTTATCAATTTCATCTAATAAGATAACTGGATTAGAAACAGAACATTGTGAAATAGCTTTGATAATCTTTCCCGGCATTGCTCCTACATAGGTTCTTCTGTGTCCACGGATTTCGCTTTCATCATGCACTCCTCCAAGAGAAATTTTTACAAACTTTCTGGATAATGATTCTGCAATTGCTTTAGAAAGCGAAGTTTTTCCTGTCCCAGGTGGCCCGACTAAACAAATAATAGGGACATTATTAAATGTTTTATCATTTTGTTTATTAGAATCCTTAAACAAATTCATATCAATCTCATAATTTTCATCATAAGGTAATTTATTTTCTTTTTTCTTTTTGTTTCTTTCTGTATTAATAATAACAGCGATATATTCTAAAACACGTTGCTTAACTTCTTCAAGTCCATAATGATACTTAGAAAGGGTTTTTTTAGCATGATCTAAATCTAATAACTCTTTTTGTGTAAGTCTTCATGGTAGTTTTTTGAGATGATTGACATAAGTTTTTGAAATATTTGCTTCTGGTGATGTAGCCATCATTTCGTTCGCTCTCTTTGTTTCTTCAGCAATAATTTTCTTTGCTGATTCAGGGTAACGGAAAGATTTATTTTTATCTTTTAACTCTTTTGCATAATCATCATCATCGCTTGGATCAACATTCATTCCTTCTAATTCATCTTGTATATATTTTAATTTTTCACGAAGTACATATTCTTTATGTTGACTTGCCATTTTATCTGTCATCTTTTGAGTCATTTGTGATTCTATATCAACATTTTGACTCATCATACCTGTTGCGGATGCAATTAATTTCATTAAAGAAATAATGTTAAATTTATAAAATGCAGCAAACTTTTCATTTATTTCGGGTGATAAAAATGATAAAAAAGTAAATAAAAACTTAATTTTTTCTTCTCTTGTTTTTAATTCAAAGTTCGGATAATATGAATTAATAAGTGCAGAAAGGTCATCGGTTGTATATGGTTTTTTTGTTATCGGATTATATTGAAAAATAATATTAACTGATTGTGTTTCTTTTATACCAGGGATTTTTTCAGTATCCCTTATCCCTTTTAAAGCAGAAAGCATTGCATCTAAATCATGATTTTGTGGTAATAAGTCAAATTTATAAACTTCATTTGTTTCATCAGAATTAGGTTCTTCAGGAACAAACTTTACTTCACCCGAACAAACTCTGACTAATTGTTCTTCATATAGTTTATCTCCATCTCCTTCTTTAACAGGTTGATAAGTTTCTAACAAAACATAACCATCTTCATCTGTTTCTGCGAAACCATATTCTTTTATGTTAAAAAAACCTAAAACTTCATATGTCAACATACATTTTTGATCTCGTTCTGAATCTTTTACAGGAGGTTCAAGTGGTTCTGCCTTTAAGAATTTAACAAATACTGCTTTACTTTCTAATTCATGCTCATTATTTGTAAACGAAATAACAAATTTATGTTCTATATTTGTTTTAGGAATAACTAAAGCGCCAGATGAATACAAATTAAATGCATCTGTTTCTATTTGATGAATACCTTTTGGAAAAGACATTCAGTTTGTATCAACAACTAATAATGGGTATATGTTTTTATTTTTCATTATTCTCCTTATTTTATGACAAAATTAATTAATTTCTTAGGTATAAATATTTTTTTAATAATTTGTTTTCCTTCTAATCATTTTGTAACTTCTTTTTGTGCTTTTTCTAAAACTTCTGATTCGCTTGAATTTATATCAACCAATATTTCTCCACGGACTTTACCATTTACGGTTATACCATAACTTAATTCGTTCACAATTAATGCTGATTCATCTATACTAAAATCTTTTAAGTTTTTTAAATTAAAATATTTTTCTGAATATTCTCAAGCAAGGTGTGGGGCAAAAGGTTCTAAAATATTCAAAACGACATAATACATCTCTTTTAATAAAGCAACATCTTTAATCGTATCGTACTCATTAAATGTTTCCATTACTCATGCAATAACAGTATTAAATGCATATTCATTTTCTCTTTTGTTAAAGACATCTAAATATTTTTGCATTCCTTGATAAAGTTTTCTTCTTGCATTCTTTTCTTGTGAAGATAACTTTTCTATATTTATTTCATCTAAGGTTGTATTTTCAGACAATTCATTAATTCTATCACTTAGTCGATTCAAAAACTTAAAACATCCATTTAGTCCTGCATCATTTCAATCTAATTCTTTTGCTGGTGGAGCAGCAAAAAAAACAAACAATCTGGTTGCATCTGCACCATATTTTTCTATCATTTCTTTTGGTTCAACTACATTACCTTTTGATTTCGACATTTTTGCACCATCTTTTAACACCATTCCTTGTGTTAAAAGATTTAAAAAAGGTTCGCGATAATTTATTAAACCAAGGTCAGCAAGTGCTTTAGAAAAAAATCTAGCATATAAAAGGTGTAAAATTGCATGTTCTATACCACCAATATATTCATCTACTTGATTTCAGTAATTTATATTTTCTTTGATAAACAAGTTATTATCCCTGAAAATTTGTGGTGTTGTATATCTCATTCAATATCAACTTGATTCAAAAAATGTATCAAGTGTATCTGTTTCTCGTTTTGCGTCCATACCACAACGATAGCATTTGGTCTTTAGTCATTCATTGTTTGTTAAAATAGGATTTCCTTTTCCGATGAATTCAACTTTTTCAGGTAATAATATAGGTAAATCCGATTCGGGAACTGGTATAGTTCCACACACTTGACAATGAATTAAAGGAATTGGTGTTCCTCAATATCTTTGCCTCGAAATTCCTCAATCTCTAAGATTATATTGAACTACCTTTTTTAGTTCTTTTTCTAAAACAACATAATTTTTAATTTTGTTTTTTACACTTATGCTATTTGCATTCATAAATGATAAATGACTTTCATTCTTACTTGAAGCAAATTGTGCTTCTTTTGCAGAAAAACTTGCGAAATCTGTTATATAAACATCTAAAAAATCATGAGTAACTGGATTAATAACTTGAAATGGTGTTTTTATTGACAATTTCTTACCAAAAATTTTGTTAATCACACAATTATTTATTTCATCAAGTATTTTTTGTTTTTTTTCGTTCAAAAATCCCTGATTTTTTAGTTTTTTCACAAGTGGGTGTTTAAAATTTATAGCCAAAAAGTCTGCATTTACAATATTTTGATAATCTTTTTCAAAAACAACTATTTCAAAATCTTTATTTGCAGATTCTAAGATAATTTTATATACTTCTTCTCTACCAATTCAATTTTTTTGCATTGTCAAAACTTGTTGGGGTCAATGATTTTCTAATATTTTCAAATCATTTAAAAGTTCATCAGCATACTCAGTTATTTTTAAATAATATGTATCCATTTCTTTTTGCACAACATTTTCATTGCAACGTCAACATTTATTATCAACTACTTGTTCATTTGCTAAAACTGTATTATCATTTTCGCATCAATTAAGCAAACTCTTCTTTTTATAAATCAAACCTTTATTTCAAAGTTGAATAAATAAAAATTGTTCCCATTTTGTATATGTTGCATCTGCTGTAATACATTCTTGATCTCAGGCAAAAGATAAACCAAGTCTTTTTAACTCAGCATCCATATTTTTAATATTTTCATAAGTTCATTTTTTAGGATGAATATTATTTTTTATTGCAGCATTTTCAGCAGGTAAACCAAACGCATCTCACCCAAATGGATGAAATACATTGAACCCTTGACGACGATAAAAACGTGCCATCGCGTCACTTATAGCATAATTTTTAACATGTCCCATATGGATTTTCCCACTAGGATACGGAAACATACTAACTATGTATTTCTTTTGTAATGTAAAATTATTTGAAGGTTCAAAATTTTTAGAATCAAGTCAATATTTTTGTCATTTTTTTTCTATTTCTTCAAATTTATAAGACATTCTGCTCCTATTTTGTTCCAAAAATTCTATCCCCTGCATCACCTAAACCAGGTTCGATATAACCTTTATTATTCAACCTAGCATCAAGTGCAGATAAATATATATGAAAGTCTTCTCCAAAATGACTTAAAACATTATTAACACCCTCTTTAACTCCAACTAGGCACACTAACTGTACATTTGTATAACCCTCTTGATAAATCCGTCTAATCGCATCTACTGCTGAATTTCCTGTAGCAAGCATCGGATCAACTACTATAATTAAACTATCTTTTGGAACATTAGGCATCTTAAAAAAGTATTCGTTTGGTTGTAAGGTTTCTTCATCTCGATACATTCCAATGTGTCCTACTCTTGCTTGTGGAATTAAATCAAGTAAACCTTCTGTCATACCTAATCCAGCACGTAAAATGGGTACCAAAACTATTTCATTTGAAAATGTATCACCAACAAAGTCCTGTCCTAAAGCAGTTGTAATTTGTTTAGGTTTTGTTTTATAATTTCGCATAATTTCATAAACCATTAGCGAACCTATTTCATTTAAATTACTTCTAAATTCTTTGTGTGATGTATTTTTATCACGTAATTTAGTAAGTTTTATTTTAATAAGTGGGTGTTCTAAAATTTTAAGCATCATTTCTCCTAATTTCACATTATATAAATATTTTTATATTATATACTTTTTTATATTTTTCTAATTATTTATAAATGCAGTTGCATTTTTATTATTTATTTTTATCGAAAGAGAACCAAAAAAAGGACTAAATGCGAACTTTATAAGAAATTTCATTATATTTTTAAATAATCTAAAATATAAATATATAAATATAGGTAATTATGAAAAAGAAAACAAAAATAATTATAACTGCTGCTACATTAGCATCTTCTGCTGTTTTAGCAACAGCAGTAGGTTTAGGAGTGGGTTTAACTCATAATAATTTAACATTAGAATCACAAAAGAAATATCAAAATCAGTCTGTTATTAAAATAGAACAAACTATTGAATGAAAAGGTTTACCAACACAAACAAACGCTTATAAACCTGATTTAAAAAAGATTATAAAGAGTGTAAAAGAAAAAGATTTTGATAAGTTTTTAACATCTTTTAAAAGTTATTTAACTGACTGAAAAAATACTTTTTTAAAGGTTTCACAGTTAAAAACATATTTATCAGATGCAAATAGTTCCAAATATTTTACGTTAATCAATTCAAATATAAATGTAGATGAATCAATTAACCAGTTGCTTAATCAATTGAAAAGTGTGAATTCAAAAAACATAGATGAATATAAGGACAAAATTATTAATGAAGATGCTCAAATTAGTTCTACCATTGATAATTATGTAAAATTTAAAGCAAAATATGACACTTTTTTACAAGAAATAAGTAAATTTTCTTCATATTATGATTTATCAAATGATAAATTTTTGCAAATTTTACTAAAACAAGATGGAATTAACGGTTTTAATTCTTTTTTGACTATTTTACAGTCAAATAAATTTGTTTTTGATGAAATTTCCAATATCAAAAATTCTCATCAAAATGTTTCGGAACTCAAGCAATATTTTGAACAATTTAACACATTAAATATATCAACAAAAAAGTTTGATGATATTAACAAATTGACTATACAATACCAAAGTATTTTAGAGCAAATAAATGCTGAAATTGATAGTTTAAAAAACAAAAATAAATCAAATACTCAACTAAACAATCTTAAAAATCAAGCAAAAAATCAAATAACTTCATTCAATCTTTTAACAAACGATACTAAATCACAATTTATTAATGCTATTGATAATGTATTAATTTCCAATGAAATTAATACACTTTTAAGTAGAGCAAATAAATTAAACAAAGAAAAAGAAAAATTAAATATACTTTTAGATAAATATAATCAATTAAAAACAGATAATGATATTAACTATATAAACAGCGATAATAAAACTAAATTAGATGAACAAATTTCAAAAAATTCATTTGATGATGCTTCTAATTCAAAATTATTAAAAAACATTGAAAATATAGCCACAGATAACAATTATCTAGAAAAACTAAATACATATATAAGTTTAATTTCTTCTTTTTTAAACAATATAAACGGTAATCAAGTTTACCAAAATGCTTTATCTGGGTTTAACAAAATCAAAAATAATAATAATTTTTCAAATGATTTAAAAAAGCAACTTGATGAATATATATCAACACAAAAAATAGCTGCTGATATTAATCAAAAGACCAATCAATTAAGTTCGTTTATAGATATTTTTAACAAGTTGAACATAACTTATAGCACTCAATCACAGTTAGATAAATCCAATATCAGTCAAGATGATTTAAATCAATTAAATTCACTTTCTGCTGCTGTTTTAAGGTTTTTTACTTCTGATTTAAAACTTAAAACATTCAATCTAAATCATATCTTGAATCTAAGGGAAACACTCATTAATAACTTAGCTCTATGAAAGCAAAAACTCGATTCATTATTAGATAAAAAAGATAATCAAAATAACAATGATTATCAGAAACAAGCACAAAAGCAACTTAATGTAAAACTTGATGATCGACTCTCAAAATATGATTTAAATCATTATTTAACTTCACTTTCCTTTAATCTTAATAATGCAAAATTATGGTTGCAAGAACCAAAAAGTAATCAATTTAATTATAAATTAACTGATATAAATTTAAAAGATGATAATAAAAATACACTGATTTTAACTTATCATACATCTGCTAAAAATAATGACTGAAATGGTAATATAACAAGCGAATTAAGAATTAATAATTCTGAAAAAGATGTAAATAACATTATTAATGAGTCGTCGATTAAAAATCTCGATGAAATCTATAATATTAATTATTTTAATTTAGGTCTTTATAAAAAAAGTGCTATTATATTACAAATTCTTAAAGATAACTTATCTATCAAACAAACATATATTAACAACTACTTTAAATTTAAAATCAAAGAAAATTCAACTACTTTCTTTGATTTAAATAATAAATTAAATTTGAATATAGAACTACTATTTAATAATCATATAATTAAAACATTAAATGTATCAAGTTTAAACTCAATAGATTTTTTACCTGAAGATAATCAAACTTTTGATGCTTCTATTTTCTTAAATAATGCTTTCAAACAAAGCGATTATTATAAACCTGTAAATCTTTATGTTAACCCTATTTATTTAGGTAACACAAAATATTACAACGAAACAGGAAGCAATGGACAATACAAAGAATACCACAATGCTTTTACAAAAGCAGGTTTATTTAGATGATGATTTTGAAAACATAACATTGAACCTTTTTATGAAAAAATAAAGAGTCAATTTAATAATAAAGATTTTTTTGTTGAACCAACAACAAAAAACAACGAGAAAAATTTTCCTTTACTTGATGATGCAGCAGATCATTCAAATAAACTTTCAGCAAAGCAAATAAAAAACATTGTTTTAATGTGGTTTAAAGAAAACAATCCTTGAGTTAATTATAATATATCTTCTGATACTACTGTTGATTTAAAAACCACCAATAATCATCTTTTTGAAATCGATCCAGGAGATCCAACTAAATCATCTGCTATATTTAATTTCATTGTTACAAAAGGACAATTAAAAAAAGAAATCTCGCTTCGTTTTACAACACAAAATTTTGATAGAATTAATAATTTAACACAAAAACAGCAAAAAGCACTTGATAAGATTTTTGAAATTTTTAAGGATAAATCTGGTTCAAAACTCTTTAACCTTATAAAAATCAAAAACCTAAATAACACACATAATAATTATTCAATTATCCAAAGGAACCCTGAAGATACATTTAATGATGTCTATATACTTCCTAAAATAGGTGAATATCAGATATATGCTAAATCATCCACTATCGAATCGGCAGGTAAGCATTTTACCAATAATGCTTTAATTACTTTTTCAATTAAAGATGGAAATGGTAATGAAATCAAATTAAATCAAAGTGATTATGATAATTTAACGCTAGATATCAAATATTGAAAACCTATTCAATATCGCGATATTAAACCTAAAAATAATAACAAATTTACTGATGATGACTTTAAACCAACACCTTCACGAAGAGAAAATAACGAAATTGATCAAAAAGATAAAGATACCATTAATAAAATTAATAGTAAAAACTTTGAATATCGCAAAGTCCTTGCTGAATTTACAGGACACAGCGAAGTTAAATACAGTGTTTTAGATCCAACTGATATAGTGAGACAAAATGCACAGATAATGCTTAATTACTTACTTACTTTTAAAAACACTACGGCTGTATCTGTTGAAAAAAACGAAGAATTTAAAGATGAAAGTGATAATTTCAAAAAAGAAAATGTCAACAAAAACGAATACAATCACGATGATATATCTTTATCAACAGATGTTTCAAATAATTTAAATTTGAATGAAATAAATAAAAAATATTTTATTTATTTCTACGATGTTCAAAATCCTGAATACGGAAAGATGATATTTAAATTAGGATTTATAGATAAAACAAACACAAACAAAAGATATCATATTAATCACTCTATCACATTGGTTAATTTAAAAAACGATTATAAAGATAAATTATATCCTGAAGTTATATTAAATAATATTAAAAAATCCGATTTAACTTTATCAAGCAACTTTGTTGCTAAAAATCTTTCTGCAAGCAATTTTAATCAATTTATTACCATAAATCCAAGAGCGCTAACATACAATGATTATACGGTTGCAAAAGATTATATTAAACTTGATAAACTTGTTCATGCGGGCGATAATATCTATATAACCTTAAAATACGAGAAACCAGGAAGAACTATTTTCGGTAGAACATGATATTTATTAGGAAACTCTAATAATGAAGTTAAAGTTGATTTAGATATTTCAAAAGAAAAACCTTTAACAACTGTATACAAGAAAAATTCAATTTTTAGAAGTAGGGAAATTGAATTATATTATAAAGATGCATTATGAACTTTTGACAAGGAAAATAATGCTGCTCATTGAACTTTAAAATCTAAATATCTTGCTAAAACTTTTGAATCCAATAATTCAAACCATCGAAAAATATATTTACATCTTTTTGGAAATGTTTTAGTTCAAAACGCAAAAAGAAAATCAAGAATTTCTGATAGAGATCACTTAAATAAAGGTGGATATGATTTTGAAATAGATTACGATAAATTAAAAACTCAAAAAACTATCACTATAAATTCACATACATCGAATGTTTTTTATGAAAAAGTTTCAAAAGAACTTCCTCATATACCTTTTTCATTGACTGCTACATTAAATGACTCAGGTGATATTAATTTTGTTTTCAAGTTAACTGATGCAAAGTACAAATTAGTTGTAGGTAACTTATTAAGATACTTATACGGAATCGGTGATGCAAAATTTTATAACAGTGATAAATTTGATGAATTTGATCCAAACAAGGCATTTCTGCTTGCATCAAATGCTGCTGCAATACATATTGAATATGAAAACAATGTTGAAGAAAATTTTGGTGTAAAAACAAATATTTTTGATTATACAAAATTAGATTACAACCAAGAAAACGAACCGATAACATTCATAAGTGATCCGAAAGCATACGATTTAAGTTGATATAATCCAAACCAAAATGTTGATTTTAAACTACATGATGGGTATTTGCAAGATAACGAATTCTTACATCGTAGTTGAAAAGAAAATGATGTAAATATAGATTTAGTTAATAATGCAAAATCTAGAACGTTTGGTTATTCTCGCGGAACTGCTACAATGCTAGCAAAAGTAAATGATGATCCAAACAGTGGTTTATTTTACATTATTACTAACAACCATGTTGAAGGTGGTAATAAATTCGATATAGATTCGCTGCAAGGAAACAATTTACCTAATCGTTTTGAAGCAGGTAGATATATGAATATCGCTTTAGATAACTATTCAAACAATGTTGATGCTGGTCAAAACGATGTTTATACACCAAAAAACATTAAAGCTGCTATAGTTTGAACAGGCTTAAAACAACTTGATTTAAATGGACAAAATCCTGCATTTGCTGATATGACAGTTGCTATCGTTGATATTAAACCTGTAATCGAACAAGCCTATAACAGTGGACTATATGTTCGAGCAGCTTGGTTTGAAAACTGATATAAATTACCTCCATTAAAACTTAATACCAACGGACAAAATTTAGAATTCTTCACCTCCGTCCGTGCTCAGTTTGTTATGAATGGTTATCCATATGCAAAAGAAAATGGATATTTATTAAATCGTGCTATCTTTAGTGATCAAAATGTCGGATTTAACCGACAAGATGGATATACACCTGCATATTTTAATGCCGGTAATTCTGGTACAGGTGTTATGGGTGCTGATAATAATTATATTTCTACTATAAATTCTGGTGCTCCTTTAAGATTTTTACAAAGTTGAACATATAGCAAAAACTTTTATAATTATTTTGGGATCAACTGAGATGGACAAAATCCATTAATATTAAACAACACTAGATCTCTTGCTTCATATATGATGAAAATAAATGCAATAAATCCAAATATGTACCCACTTCCTTGGTTTTTTAAACCATTTGATAATTAATAAAACCAAGTTTTATAAACTTGGTTTTATTTTTGTAAAGGTTCTAAACTTGCTTGATAAACAGATTCAAAGTCTGCACTTGCATTGGCTAAAACATATGCAGCAAATGTGTTTTCAACAATTGCTCCCTTACTGATAAATACTTTTTTATCCTCTATCATAGGTATCATTGATTCAGCTGATAATACAGCAGAACCTAAATCAGGGAAGATAAATATTTCACTTATATCAGGATTAGATTTGATTACTTCTAAAATTTTAAAAGGATCTGTACCTAATTCTTCATTTATCCCACCTATTGCTTCTATTTTAACATTTTCATTTTTTATAGGTAACATTTTTAACAAGTATTCTTTAATAGTCTGTGCGAGTTTTAAATAATGACTAACAATAATAAACAATTTCATTAAAGCACCTTAATTAGGTTTTTAAGTATTAAATAACTTGAATAAGATCCTGGATCAACAGTTCCAATCGATCTTTCTTTTAAATATGATGCTCTTCCTTTGTTTGCTTGCATTTGTTTAGTTTTATCTGAAAGCGATTTGACAAACTCTGTTAAGTTATCTTTTTCTTCTTGCTGCAAGTTATTTTTATTTTCTAAATAACTTGCAAGTGGTTTTCAGACATCATACATTGTTTTTTCATTTAGCGAAGCTCTACCAAGTTTTTCAAGTGAAGCTGCAAAAGTTTCAATTAAGGTTTTAAATTCAACAAAGTCAAACTTCTCACTTCCTTTAAGTGCATTACCACTTTGCAAAAATGCCATACCATACAAAGGTCCAGAAGCACCTCCAACAACTGACATCAAAGTTCTACCAACTTGATTTAAATAACCACTTAAATCAAGGTTATTAGGTCTAATTTCAGCAACTTTAACAAAACCCCGCACCATATTAAATCCATGATCACCATCACCTATCGCTTGATCTAGCGAAGATAAATAATCTTGATTATCTTGCAAATCTATATTTATCTGATGCATTGCATCAACTAAGTTCTGATATTTTACTTCCAATTTCTTACCTCGGTTGGTGCATCAAGCATTTCTTTTAGTTCAGAATCTAATTTAAGTAGTGAAATAGAAAATCCTTGCATCTCTAAGGAAGTCATAAAATTACCTAAATGACTGCTATAAATATTTATATTCTTTGTTTGTAGATAATTATGAATATCATTAGCAGCAATATATAATTCCATTTCTGGTGTTCCACCAAGTCCATTTACCATTAAAGCTACATCAGAATTGCTATAATCTAAATCATTTAATATTAAATCTAACATTTCTTTAACTATTTCTTTTGATGATTTAATTCTTTCTCTTTTTACTCCAGGTTCTCCATGAATCCCTAATCCAAATTCTATTTCCTCTTCTTTTAAAGAAAACGATTCTTTACCTGTGGTGGGGATAAAAATTGAATTTAGTGAAATTCCAAATGATCTTACATTTTTAACTACTTTTTCTGCGATTCTTTTTACTTCTGATAAATTTAATCCTTTTTCAGCTGCCGCACCTGCTATTTTATGTACAAAAACTGTTCCAGCAATTCCACGACGACCAATTGTCCAAGTTGAATTTTCAACAGCAACATCATCGTTAACTAAAACACTTTCAATGTTTTTTCAATTTGCTTGTGCAAGTTGTTGAGCTATTTCAAAGTTTAATTTATCACCTGTATAGTTTTTGATAATCAGTAATGTTCCTGCTTGTGAGTCTATTTGGTTGATTGCTGCTTCAACTTGATCAGGTGTAGGTGATGTAAATACTTCACCAGCAACCGCTGCTGCAAGCATTCCATGTCCTACATATCCGGCATGTGCTGGTTCGTGTCCTGAACCACCACCAGAAATTAAAGCAACTTTGTTTTTATCAAAGTTTGGATTATAAATAACATTAAATCCAGTAACTCTTTTAACATTTTTGTTAACTTTTACAAAACCCTCTAACATTTCATCAACTATGTTTTGTGGGTTATTTAATATTTTCTTCATAATAACTTTCTAATGAATTAACGCAAACAGTCCAATTATTGCTCCTGCTAATGATGGTGCTATCACAGGTAATCATGAATATTTTCAGTTTGCTCCTATATGTTCACTTTTACGTTTTTTAAGCATTATCGATTCTAAGAATCAATAAATTATTCTTGGTCCAAAATCACGTGCCGGATTAATAGCATATCCTGTTGAAGCACCGATAGAAGCACCGATACCTACAACTAATCAAGTTACAGGTAAAGGACCTAAACTAGCAACATCTTTTGCTGCTGCACCACGATTAAATGCTAAAATAACTCCAACCAACATTAATGTTCCTACTAATTCATAAGAAAAGTTAAAAATTAATGCTTTGTCTTTTTTGTTATCATATGCTGGTCCGGTGCAATGTGAACTTCGTATAGCAGATAATTCTGTTTCTTGAATGTGTTTTCAATTTATAAAATCTAAAACTATTTGCCCTACCATCGCACCTAATAATTGAAACGGTATATATATCAATAAGGTTGCATCCTTATTGCTTATCGCACCATAAATACTTACAGCAGGATTTAAATGTCCGAAACCACCAAGAGATCTTGAGACTAAAACACCCGCCATAACTGCTATACCTCAACCAAAAATGATTACTGTTCATTTTCCTGGTTGATTTGCAAACATTTTTCTACCAGACACAGAGTAATTAACACCATTACCTAAAATAATAAGCACCATTGTACCTAAAAATTCTGATAATACCGTTAATCAAAAATGATAATCCATATTTCTCCTATTCTATATCTTTAGTTCAATTTAATGTCTTTTTAACCGCTGTTTGTCAACCTTTAAGCAAGTGATTAATCTTTTCTTGACTAAATGATGGTGTAAATACACGGTCAATTTGATTTATTTGTTTAATTTCTTCTAAATCTTTCCAGTAACCTACCGCTAAACCAGCTAAATATGAAGCACCTAAGGCAGTTGTTTCAATATTTTTAGGTCTTTCAACTTTTAAATTTGAAATTGAAGCTTGAAACTGCATCAAGTAGTTAGAATTAGATGCACCTCCATCAACTTTTAAAGCCACAATGGTTTACCTAAATCTTTTTGCATCGCCGAAATCAAATCATTTGATTGATAAGCAATAGAATCTAAGGTTGCCTTAATAATATGTTCACGTTTGCTTCCACGTTCTAAACCAAAAATTGCTCCACGAGAATATGAATCTCAATATGGTGCTCCTAAACCAGTAAATGATGGAACCACATAAACTCTTTGATCATCGTTTACTAATGAAGCAAAAAAGTCTGATTCTGCTGCGTTATATAACAATCCAACCGAATCACGAAGTCATTGAATCGCTGCACCGGCAACAAAAACCGAACCTTCAAGGGCATAAACAACTTTTTGATCACCTAGTTTTCAAGCAATAGTAGTAAGAAGTTTGTTTTTTGAATCAACTGCCTCATTACCGGTATTTACAAGTGTAAAACATCCTGTACCATAAGTATTTTTAACCATACCAACTTCAGTACATAATTGTCCAAATAATGCTGATTGTTGATCTCCAGCAACACCTGTAATAGGAACTTGTCCTAACGCTTTATTTGATCAATGGTATGGACTTACCACTCCAAAGTGTCCTGATGATGATTTCACTTTAGGAAGAATTGATTTTGGTATTTCTAATAAATCTAAAATTTCTTGATCTCAATCAAGTGTATGAATATTAAATAACAATGTTCTAGAAGCGTTAGATACATCAGTTGCATGTACTTTTCCGTTTGTTAATTTTCATATTAGTCATGTATCAATTGTTCCTGCAAGCAATTTTCCTTGTGCAAGTTTTTCTTGAGCTTCTTTAATATTTTTTAAGATTCAACGAATTTTTGTTCCTGAAAAATATGGATTAATAATTAATCCTGTTTTAGAACGAAACATTTCTTCTTTACCATCTTTTATTAAGGTGTCACAAAATTCAGCTGTTCTACGATCTTGTCAAACAATCGCGTTATATACAGGTAATCCTGTTTCTTTATCTCATAAAACCACTGTTTCACGTTGGTTTGTAATTCCTAATGCTGCAATATCATGAGATTTAATTTTTGCTGCATGTTTAGCACTTTGCATAGTTGAAAGTTGTGTATTTCATATTTCAAGTGGATCGTGTTCTACTCAACCTGATTTAGGAAAATATTGAGTAAATTCACTTTGAGCACTTGCTTTTATATTCCCATCATGGTCGACTACTAATGTGCGACATGATGTGGTACCCGAATCAAGTGTAATAATATATTTATCTGTCATATAACCTCTATTATTTCTTTTCGAATTTATAGTTACTTATTTGAACATAAACCAATGAATCATTAGCATATTCATCAAATTTCTTCTTGTCTTTTAATGTTCATAACATCAAAGGTAAGTTGATTTTTTTATATTTTTCTTTATCTTTATCATATAAAACCCATCAAGGATTTAAGAATTCGCAAATTTCTTTAATCTCTGTAACAGAAATAGAATTAAATTGTGTTTGTGTTCAAAAAAGAAATCCTAAACGGTATTTTGAAGAAATTTTGTGCATATTTCTTAAGGTTTGGAAATTAAATGATGAAAATACTATTTTTTCAAAGTATTTATCACCATATTTTTCGGATAATTTATGTAATTTTTCTTCAATCCCTTTATACTCTTTTTGATCGGTTTTAATTTCCACATTAATTACTTTAAATTTGTCTATATATGCATCTAAAAATTCTTCTAAGGTTAAAATTGTTTGTGGTTGAGTTTTAAATTTAAAGAATTTTGAATGATCATCTTTACGAAGATCTGCTAATGTTGTAAATTCAATTTCTTTCGATGTCAATGATGTTCGATTTGTTGTTTCATCATGGATGATAACAAGTTCTTTATCTTTTGTTAAATGAACATCAAGTTCAACTCCATCAAAATTAAATTGATATGCCATTTCAAATGACAACTTTGTGTTTTCAGGTGCAATACCCGAATAACCTCTGTGTCCTAAAATTAATTGTTTACTAAGCATTTTCTAATGTTCTCCATCTATAATTTGTTTTTCCGAGTTTCTTTAGTTCTTTACTGTTAGCGATATGAACTATAACACCTGCAATTAGTCCGATAATCGCTATTGCAAGTGTAATCACAAGAATAATTTGATATCCTGTTTGAGATGTATTTGTCGAATTATTTTCTGTATATCTTTTACCCACTGCAGCTGTTACATTATATAATCAAGCATCTGTTGAAAATCCAATGAATGATAAAATCCCAATCGATGAAGCATAAGAATTCTTTTCAATATGTATTTCACCAACTTGTGTATATCTTAATGTAACCATAGCTCAAGATAAAATTCCTGCTAATAAGTATAAAATACTACTTATCACTATCACAGCAACAGAGGCTGATTTAGGTGCAAATCCCAGTAGAATAATAATTCCTAAAACAATAATACCTATTCCTGTTGTAATTAATAAGAATAATATATAACTTCTGAATTTGTCTGCTCAACGACCTATAAATGTTGATACAATCGTTCTAAGTCCATATGTTCTTAATCCACCCAAAACAGTTACAAGTATTACGGGTGCTGAATATGAATTTTGAATCAATTGTAACAAATAGTAAGCAAAGACACTTTGGAAAGTATACATACCCATTACAAATAATGATAAAGCTCATAATTTTCAGTTTTTTAAGGCTTTATAAACCTCTAAAATGTTCTTTTTAACCTTTGCTCAAGAAAGTTTATCATTATTCTTTTGCATTGGTTTTTCAGGAACTAAAACTAATACAAGCACTGATGTAACCACTAAAAATGATGCTATTAAGAATGCATAAGTTGAAAATGGTATATGTGAACTAACATCCTTTGGTGCTCAGTATGTAGTAATCATAATTCCAATAAAGAACACAAATAATAATCCGATTAAACCGTTTGCTGTTCCTTGTATCCCGTATGCTAAACCTTGATTTTCCTTAGTTGTTTGTTGGGAAACAAGTTTTCATAAGGGTGTTCAGAATACTAATGTTGATGAAACACCTCATAATCCAAATATAATTGAATATTGAATAAACACACTTTCTTTTGAATATGTACTTGAGTTTCAAATCACCCCACCAAACCAAAAAGTTATTATTCCTGTTGAAAATACTGCTATAAACAACAATCATCTTGAACTAAATTTGTTGGCAAGGACCCCCCCCGGTAATTGAGTAACTAAGGTAACTCATCCTATTATCGATGTAAGGGAAGCAACTTGATCTTCACGTATATTCAAATATGTGTGTAAATTAGGTATTATATTTTTAATATAATATGGAGCTGCAATTACAAACACATCACAAGCTGCTAAAATAACTAAAGCAATGATTTGTTTGTATGTAAGTCCTTTAAATTTACTAATCATATCTTCCTTTTAAAATCTAACTTTGTATTTAGGATTGAAATGTTCTTTTTTTTCTAATTCCAATCCTGCTTTTTCTACTAATTTTGCTATTTCTTGTGCAATAGCTGGAGCAGAAGCAATAGCTGGTGATTGCATTCCTGCTGCATTTATAAATCTTGCATTTTTCTTTGCTGGTCTTATAACAAAATCATTTGTTTCTATGTCAATTGGACGCGATCCGGCAAGTGTCATAATAGTACGATCTAAACGAAGTGAAGGAATAATTTGTGTTCCTATTTGACCGATATAATCAAATTTTTCTTTTGTCACAACCCGAGTTTGATCTTTTGGAACACCCTCTTCTGCTGTAGGTCCAACCATTACATGCCCATCTAGCATAGGTGCAACGATAACGCCTTTTCCGTGAATTGTAGGAACTTTAAAGCATATAGAATTAACCACACCACCTTCAGAACGTGCAAGAATTCTATACTCACCACGTCTGGTTGTTTGTTTAAAATCACCATAACCTGCTTTTTCGGCTAAAATGTCTGCATAGTGTCCAGCAGCATTAATTACAACAGAAGCAGTTATTACTTCTTTTTTATTTATATGAATTTTAAAATCTGTTTCATCAAACTCGATGTCCTTAACTGCTGCATTATTTCTTAATTCAACACCGTTGTTTTCTGCTGCACCTAAAAACGCATATGTTGCTCGAACAGGATCTATTGCTCATGAACTTGTACATAAAAGAGCTCCACGAACTTCTGGGTTTACATTAGGTTCTTTTTTAAGAACTTCTTCTTTTGTAAGAACTTTCAGGAATTCTGCTGGAACTTTATTTATAATTCCACGTTCATAAAGCATATGTACATGTTCCATTTCTTCTTCATTAAAGGCTAAAATTAACGAATCAACTTGTGCTCTAGGAAAATCTAAATATTTAAATATTTTTTCTCTTCATAATTGATTACCTAAAACATTTAATTTTGCTTCTACTTTACCTGGTTCTGGATCAAAACCTCCGTGGATTGCTCCTGAATTACCTCTAGATGTTTCATCAGCAAAAACTGGATTTTTTTCTAAAAGCAAAATTTTTAATTTATATTGTGATAGTTCATATGCTATCGAAGCACCGATAATACCACCACCAATAATAACAACGTCATATTTCATAATATCCTCCTATAATATTAATTATAGAAAAATTATTTATTATCTTTATTAATTAATAATAAAAACTGAATTATTTTGTTTTTAAAAGAAATTATTTCCGTATTTTTGCCATAAATATGAATTTTTAAATAAAATCTAAGAATTATCTTAGATTTTATATTTCTGAATCAATACTTGTTATTTTGTATACATCATTATTTACTCAAACAATATCATTTATATATATTTTTGAACTTCTTCCTTCTGGGGTTTTTCCGTTTATTTTTATGTTATTTTCTTGTAAATATAATTTTGCTTGTCCACCCGAGTCTATTTCTTCTATTTTTTTTAGAAATTGTCCCAGTTTGATAAACTCACCTTTTATTTTTATATTCATATTAATACCTTCTTATAGGAGTAATTAGTTGTATATGATTTTTGTTTTCATCTGAAAGAACAAAAATACGATCATTTGTCTCGTTTATTTTTAAGTATATTTTTCCGTTTGGTAATACAGAAACAGCATCTTTAATAAATTGAAAATCTATATCCATTTCTAAAGGTTTTCCATTATAAGTAATATTTTTTGTTGATGCTTGAGATATACCAAGTTCAGGGACTTCAAAACTTAGTTTTAATTCTTCTTGATTTATAAAAAATGATAATCTACGTACTTTATCAGAGTTATAAAAAACAACCTTATTTATTAATTTTAAAAATTCTTCTTTTTCTATACTTAATGTTTTAGAAAAAACAGGTGTTATAAAATTATTTATATCAAGATAATTTAGTTTTGTTAAATTAGTAAAAATAACTAAGTTATCAGCAGATATACCAATTTTTTCTTCATCAAAAAACACTACAATTTCCTCTGGCATATCTTTGAAAATAAGTTTTTTTAAATTTTTTGCCTCAATAATAACATTTATATTTATTTCTTTGTTTATATTTATTAATAAACTTGATAATCTAAAACTATCTGTAGCTGTCAAACGTAGTTTATTTATATCAGTATTTTTTATATTTATACATTTATATAAAAGAGCAGTTAATCTTTCGTTTGTTCCTTGTGAAGTAGATATTGAAACATTATTAATTGCTTCTTCTAAAATTTTTGATTTTATAGTAAATTGATTTTTCTTTAAATCGAAATTGATAAAAGGATATGAATCAGAATTTAATTGTGTTAATGTATATTTAGTTGTTTTGTCATAAATTTTTATATTTTGTCCATAACTTTCAAATGTTATTCTATTATCCATTTTTTTAATTATGGTTCTTAATATGTTTGAACTAATTAAAAATATTCCTGCTTCATCTACTGATAAATCTTTTTCATCTACATTAATTATAATTCTAGCTGCTAAGTTATTTTTTGCTGAAATCAAAACAAGTTTATCTGCATCTATTTTAAAATAAATACCACGATACGGAACAAAAGCATCATTATTATCGTTATAAGAACATAAAAAATCTATATTATTATCAATAACATTTTTTGATATTGTAAATTTCATAAATTCCCTCTTATTATTTATATAATTTCTTGTGAATAAGTGCTTTAAAAACTAAAAAGCATAAAATAAGCTATAAAAACCTTAAAAATTTAACTTTTTGAACTATTAACAACTTATTTATTTATGTATAAATGTTTATTTTAAACCACGGATTTCCCGAGAAAGTTGTTCGATAGTTTTTTGAATTGATTTGTCATATCCGTCATTGTTAATTTTTTTAATAGCATTTAATATGGTTGTGTGATCTTTGTTGAATATCTTTCCTATTTCTGTGGATGAAAGAGAAAGAAAACTATTCACTAATATGATAGCTATATGTCTTGCAACAACTATTTCTTTTTTTCTAGATGAACCATATATATCTTTTTCAGATATTCGATAATATTTAGCAACAGCCTTAATAATACTTTCTGAATTAATTTCTACTTGTTGTCTAACAACATCAGCGAAAATTTTTTGAATAACATCATAAACATAATTTGTATTAATAAGTTTGTTTCGAGAAAAAGAAACACGTTTAGCTGCACCCAATAAAGCACGAATTGAACTAAAGTGATTTTTAACTATAAATTGTTTTGAATTTTCATCTAATATATGAAAATCAAAACCTTCTAAATTAAGAACAAAACCCAATAAGTTATACATTTCTTTTTCGTTTGGATTTTTAATTTTAGTAATTAAACCAGATTCCAATCTTGTTATAAGTCTGTCATCAAATTTATTTTCTAAGTCATGTATATTAAGTTCAGCAGCAACTACTGTAAGTTTATTGCTTTGGATTCTTCCATCTATAATTTCGTATATGAAATTTTTAGTTTGTTTTTTTTGTCCATCACCAAAAAGTTGAAAATCATCAAAAACAACTAAATCTAATTCTGTAAAAAACTTAATTAAGTTAGAAATCTTTAAAGATTCATTTGACATTAATAAAGAAGAAATTTGTCTTGTGAAAGAGTTTGGAGAAATATAATAACCTTTTTTACTTGCTTTAACAAATTCGTTTCCTATCGCATGTAAAAGGTGGGTTTTTCCTATACCAGAACTACCAAAAATATATAAAGTATTCAAACCAAAAGGATTGTTAATTAAATTTTGACAAATTTCAACAACTTCTTCATTAAAACCATCTTTTAAATAATTATCAAATGTTTGATTTCGAACAAAGTTGTTTGATAATTTTTTCTTTTCTTCTTTTGTGATAACTTTAGAATTGATTTTTCTTTGTTCTTCTTCTGTTTCTTTTTGATATTCTGTTTTGTTTTTTATTGTTAATTTATAAAAAACTTGTGTTCCAAATATTTCCTTTATTGCTTTATCAAAAATTTCTTTATAAAAACCATTTAATCCTAAAAGTGATTGCTCTTGTTCTAGTGGTATATATATAACTAATATGTTTCTACTAAAATCAATGATTTTCATCTTAAAAAAGAAAGACTTTCAAATAACATTGTCTGTTATTTCGTTCCTTAAATAACTTTTAAGTTGTTCAGTCAATGAATCGAGTTTAACATCTTCATAATTGTTTATGTTTTTAACAACTTCATCATTCATAATTTAAATTATAAAGTAAATAATATACACTTACAAGAATAATTAAAAATAATGATAAAATACCAAGCAAATATAAAAGTTATTCACAACTTTTACTGTTAAAATATAGATATATTAATACTTATTAACAACATTTTTTTAAATTGTTAATAACTTAATAAAAAATCGAATATATTATGTTGATAAGTCTATTAATAATTAATCTTTAAAACCATTTAAATATAAAATAAAAAAGTATAATTTAATAATATATGAAAGAAAAAAATGATTCAATTTATAAAGAAACAGGGAAGTTTGTAAAAATAATTTCTGGTGGTTTTAGTCAAGGATGAGCTTTTATGATTTTTGAATCAACAGAAAAAAAACAAAAAAAAGCAATTTATGCAAGAAAAAATGTTCCTGAGTTATATAAAAAATATGAAATAACTTATGAAATATCAAATTACAAAGATAATAGACAAGGAATAAAACTTACATCATATATACCTGTTATTGAGTATGTTGATATAGATGTTGAATTAAAACAACATATAGAAAAGATACCTAAAGTAGGAAAAATAACAGCAAAAAAAATATTTGAACAATTTGGAAGGAAGTTTTTTGACTATTTAGAAGATCCAGAAAAGAATAGCAAAATTTTAAAAAGTGTTCTTTCAGATGTTCAAATAGAAAATTCTGTTAAATATTATAAACATAATAGTGATTCAGTAAAAAAAGTGTTAAATGCCGCATCTGTCGATTCAGAAGAATATAGAAAAAATATTGAATTTTTTTATGGTAATGATTTAGTAAATTTATATACTTTTCTAAAAATTAAATATCAAACAGATTTAGAGGATTTTATAAAAAAATATAAATTACTTAATCCGTATAAACTTTACCTTGAAGATTCGTACAATTTATATGACATAGATCGTTTTGCGATTTTGCTTGGTTGAAATCAGTTGTGCGAAGAAAGATTAGATGCTTTTATTCATACAGCATTTATAGATTTAGAAGACAATAATTCGACTTATATAAATTCAAAAGAAATTGTTGATAAAACACTGACTATGATGTCCTTAGAAAAATTACCAGATTACCAAGAAAAGGTAAAAAACAGGTTAAAAGAACTTACAAAATTAAAATATTTAATTAATGATCATTTTATGTATTGTCGTGTCGAAATGCAAAAAAAAGAAGAATTTATAGTTGATAAATTAGTTAAAATAGATAAAAAAGAACCTTTGATACTAAAAAAAGAATCTGAAGATAAATTAAATTATTTATCAAACGAACAAAGAGACGCATACTTTGCTTTTATAAATCATAATGTTTCAATTATTTCGGGAAACCCCGGAACAGGTAAAAGTAGTTTGATAAAACATTTTTATAATACCTTAAAACAAAACGATTATAAAATTGAATCTAATTTTTTTATTTTAGCACCAACAGGTAGAGCGGCTTCAAATTTATCATCTAAAGGACATTTTTATGCAAGAACTATTCATAGTTTTTTAAAAATAAAAGATGATAAAGAAGAAGTTTTAGAAAACGAAGATGCAGAAAAAGCAAAAGTTATAATAATTGATGAGTTTAGTATGGTTAATATAAATTTGTTTTATAAACTACTTAATAATTGTCCAAATTTGGAAAAAATAGTATTGTTAGGCGATAAGGATCAACTTCCTGCAATAGGGCCTGGTTATATATTAAATGATTTAATAAATAGTAAAAAAATAAAAACAACAGTATTAGAAAAATTTTATAGAAGTGATTCGTTAGAAATTAAATCATATGTCGATTTTATAAATTTTCTTGGTAATTATAAAGATATCAGGTATATAAAAAATATAAAAGAATATATTAAAGAGTTATTTAAAAGAAATTATATAAATGAACAACTCTATGAAAAGGTTGTATCAACAGATTATTTACCTTCTGAAACAAATATATTTAATAAGATTCTAACATTTGAAAATAACTGAAATGATTGAATGGGATATTCGATAAAGAAAGAAAAAGTTAATTTTGTTATTTATAAAAACTTCGAAAAAGATATAGTTAATATATATAAAGGAATTCTAAATAAATATGGTATTAATGATTCTATAATATTGTGTCCTATGTATAAAGGCTTATATGGGATAAACAAAATAAATAATTTGATACAAAAACTTTATAATCCAAAAGGAAGAATTATTCATTGAACTAATTTTAATGATAATAAAGTTATTTATAAAATAGGTGATAAAGTAATTCAATTAGTTAATAAGTATGATAAAAATATTTCAAATGGTGATATAGGATATATAACTGATGAAAAGATAATTGATGGTAAGAGTCAAATAACAGTGACTTTTAAACAAGGAAATAAAAATATAAAAATTATTTATAATAAAGAAGAATTTAATGCTGAAATTAATTTAGCTTATGCTATAACAGTTCATAAATTTCAAGGAAGTGAAACAAAAGCAGTAATGTTTATAATAAATAATAATTTTAAACATATGTTAAACAGAAAACTTGTTTATACAGCGGTTTCACGTGCAATAAATGAAATATGAATATTTTCTCCAACTGAATTTTTATATTCACAACTTTTAGTTCCGCAATTTACAAAAGAAAAAGAAATATATACAAATATGCAGATTTTATTGAAGGATTAATATGAAATTAATAGTAGGTTTAGGAAACCCAGGGATTGAATATAAATATACAAGACATAATGCAGGTTTTTTAGTAATAGATGAAATTTGTAATAAATTGAATATATCATTAAATAAAACAAAATTTAATGGTGATTTTGTAAAAATCGATGATTTAATTATTGCAAAACCAAAAACCTTTATGAATTTATCAGGTAGCTTTGTTTCTTCAATGTGTAGTTTTTTTAAAATATCACCAGAGGACGTAATGGTAATTCACGATGAAAAAGATTATGAACTAGGAAGAGCAACTATTAAAATAGGTGGTTCTGGCGGAAGTCATAATGGTGTTAAAAATATAATTGACCAATTAGGGACTCAGGAATTTAAAAGACTTCGTATAGGAATAAAAACCCCTTTTCAAGGAGAATTAAAGGATTTTGTACTAGGAAAATTTACAAAAGAAGAATTTGAAATATTAAAACCTATTTTAAATATTTCAGCACAAGCAGCAATCTCATATGCGTTTAATGATATAAAAACAGTAATGAATAAGTTTAACCAAAAGAACAATGGAATATAAAAAAATTTTGTTAGCCGTTAGTGGCGGACCTGATAGTATGTATATGTTAAATAAGTATAAACATTTAGATGTTGTTGTTGCGTATATTAATTATAATCAAAGGGAAGATAGTTATTTAGATGAGCAAATAGTTACAGATTTTTGTAATAAAAACAAAATTAAATTAGAAAAACTAGTTTTAAATAAAAGTGATTATATCTCAGGGAATTTTCAAGATTGAGCAAGAGAAAAAAGATATTTCTTTTTTAAAGAAATTTATTATAAATATAATCGTAATATACTTTATATTGCACATAATTTAGATGATTATTTAGAAACAGCACAAATGCAATTAGCAAGTAACAGAACATTTTCTTTATTAGGGATAAGAAAAAAAAGTTATTTATTTAATATGAATATATATAGACCATTTCTGTTTCGTTATTTTAAGGAAACTATACTAAAAAAATGTAAAAAATATAATATACCTTTTCATATTGATTATACAAATAATCAGAATAAATATTTAAGAAATATTCAAAGAAATAAAAATAAATTATTGTCCAAATTTCAAAAAATACTAATATTAATTAATATTTATTTAAAAAACAGAAAAATACACAAAAATAATCAAATAACTGAAAAAGAATATAAAATATGATTAGAATCAAATTTTGCTCAGGAAATATTTCGTTTTTTTTTAAACAAACAAGAATTAATATATAAATTTATACATTTAAATTTTGATAATATTGAATTATCATCCAAAAAGATACAAGCGATTGAAAAATTTATACTCTCAAATAACAGAACAAGTGAATTTAAATTAAATGATAAAAACAAACTACGGAAGAAAAAAGGAAAAATAATTGCAAAAGAATAAAGAAAAACAATTTATAATTTAATATAAAGGAGAAAAATGTTTTCAAAAAACAGAAAATCAGTATTTTGAACGATTATAAGTATTATAATAATCGCAATCATTCTTTATTTTCTAATAACAAGTTTTTTAGGTTCTAAAGAAAAAACAATTAGTTTAACTCAATTAGCTCAAAAAGTAGTTGCAGCTGCTTCTGATAAAAACCACTCAACTTATTTTACACAAATGAGAGTTGATAGTTTTTCTAATACAATATCTGCAACTTTTAATCAAAAAGAGGTTGATGGTTCTATTATACAAAGTAATTATGTTATCTATGGAAGTTATAACTTATTTGAATCAATTTTAAAAGATATAAACTCTAATATTAAATTATCAGATGCATTTTTTGGTGACACATCAAAAGGGATAGTGGGAGTGCAGGCACCAAAACCAAATGTTGCTTTAAATTTATTTATTAGTTTGATTCCAACATTGTTATTGATTGGAATAATATATTTTGTATATCGAGCTCAAGCAAAAATGATGTCAGGTCAAGGTGGAGCATTTGGAGAAAAAAATCCGGCTCAAATAATCAAATCTGATAAAAAATTTAGTGATATAGCAGGAAACAAAGAACCAATAGAAGAAATTTCTGAAATAGTTGATTATCTAAAAAATCCCAAAAAATATCAAGATTCTGGTGCGAGAATGCCTCATGGTATATTATTAGGTGGCCCTCCCGGAACCGGAAAAACTCTATTAGCAAAAGCTACAGCAGGTGAGGCAAATGTTCCGTTCTTCTTTGTTTCTGCTTCTAATTTTGTTGAGTTATTTGTTGGTATGGGTGCAAAAAGGGTAAGACAAGTTATAGCAGAAGCAAGAAAAAACGCACCAGCAATTATATTTATAGATGAATTAGATGCAATCGGTAGAACACGTGGATCAGGTATAGGTGGTGGCCACGATGAAAGAGAGCAAACATTAAACCAATTACTTGTTGAAATGGATGGGATAAAAGAAAACTCAGGACTTTTATTTGTTGCTGCAACAAACAGAACTGATGTTCTGGATCCTGCTTTAACTAGACCTGGTCGTTTTGACCGTGTTATAACAGTTGGATTACCTGATATAAAAGAAAGAGAAGAAATTCTAAAACTTCATGCAAAAGGAAAGAGATTTGCATCAAATGTATTGTTTTCAAACATCGCAAGAAGAACTCCGGGATTTTCGGGTGCTCAATTGGAAAATGTTGTTAATGAGGCAGTCTTATTATCTATAAGAGAAAAATCAGATTTAATAACTTTAGAAATTATAGATGAAGCAATTGATCGTGTTATGGCAGGACCTGCTAAAAAATCAAGAACAATTACTAAAGAAGAACTTACAGCAGTTGCCTATCACGAAGCAGGGCATGCTGTTGTAGGGATAAGAATTCCAGGAGGTAATAAAGTTCAAAAAATTACCATTATCCCACGTGGGCAAGCAGGTGGTTATAATTTAATGATGCCTGAAAATGAAAAATATAATTATACTAAAGAAGAACTTTTAGCATCTATTGCTTCATTTATGGGTGGTAGAGCAGCAGAAGAATTTATTTATGGAAAAAATAATATTTCAACAGGTGCTTCTGATGATATAGATAAAGCGACAAACATTGCTCGTCGTATGGTAACAGAATTTGGAATGAGTGATTTAGGTCCGATAAAATATCATGAAGAAAAAGGAAGTCCGTTTTTAGGAAAAACCCTTGCTACAAATTCATCTTTATCTAACCAAGTAAGTCATGAAATTGATTTAGAAATAAGAAAGATTATTTTAGAAGCACAACGTCGTGCATATCAAACAATTTCAGAAAATACAAAATTATTAGAATTAATCAAAACATTATTGCTTCAAAAGGAAACAATTATTGCTGAAGAAATATCTTATATAGCTGAACATCTTGAATTACCACCTGAACATAATAATTCATCAGAAAGTGATTCAAGTGATCAAAGTGTTGATGATTTAATCTTCTCAACAGAGCAAGAAAAAGAACAAGATTAGTTCTTTTTTTGTATTAAATTTAAAACAGGTTTATATTTAATTCGGTGATAATCTTTTAATATACCAAATAATTTCAAGGCTTGCAAATGTTCTTTAGTAGGATATCCTTTGTTTTTATCAAAATAATACTCAGGATGTATTTTATGTAAATTCATCATATATTCATCTCTTGCAACTTTTGCTAGTATGGATGCAGCAGCGACACAGAGAGCTTTATTATCACCTTTAACCAAGTTTATTTGTCTAATATCAAGATCAATTTTTTCATAATCTGTAATCGTTATCTGGGGTGTTTTTTTAAATGATTCAATACATTGTTTCATTCCGAGTTTTGATATTGCTTTTGGATTTGAGTTATTTATATCAAAAACATCATAAAATTTTATTTTATATTCTATAGCAATATCTTTAATAAGATTAGATAGTTGAATTCTTTTGTTTGGTGCAATTTGTTTAGAATCTTTTATATCTTTATTAAGATAATTTTTTGGAAGCATCACACAAGCAACAACTAAAGGTCCGGCGATACAACCTCGACCGACTTCATCGCAACCAGTAATATAATCATATTCACCAAGATGTTCTATTTCAAAGTTTAACATAACAATATTTTATAATTTATTATATAATTACAAAAGGAGAAAAAATGGCATCATATGTAACTGCAAAATGTAACAAATGTGGTCGAACATCTCATTATATTTTTGGTTTTTCTGAAGACTTAAGATTATTCGATTTATTTTTAAGTGAGTATAAAAAAGTACAAAAGGACTTGTTTAAAGAAGAAGAGTTTTATAAATACTTTAATGATTTATTTAATAAAGATATTGTAGAATATCAAAAATTAACTGATCAAGAAAAGAATGATATATTAAAATATAATTATCAAAATATTCTTAATTTCTTTTGAGAAGAAGAAATAAAGATGATAAAGAAAAATATATTAACAGGTTATGAGTTAGAACTATATCCTGTGGTTATTCTATCCAAACCTGCTGAAGAACGTGATATTCTAAATGTTCCGCTGTTAAAAGTGAAATTTTTAGACGGAAGTGAATATAATCGTAGATACAACTCACAACAATCACAATATGTGCAATTTAGCGAAGATCAAAAATTATTAACATGTCCATATGAATTAAAATTAACAGCTGAAAATATTAATGAAGAGGAAAGGTAAAGGTAATATGAACGATATAAATTTAAATGCATCAGGAATCGAAATAGATATAAATATTGAAAGAAAAAAGAAGGCAAAATTATGAGGAATTTCATTAGCAGTATTAGGTTTTTCTTTTGCTTTTGTTATAACAATTTCGTTAGTGATTCAATATTTTTTAAGAAGAAATAATAACCCCCAAATAGCACTTATAATGTTATGAGTAGGTTTAGCAGCATTGTTTGTTTTATCGCTTGTATCAGGTTTTTTATATAAAATTAAAAGTAAATTTATTTATTTTTATTATTTGTTTCAGTTAGGGACTTGGATACTAATATTTACGGGAATTTTATTTTTCTTTTTACAAGTTTATAAATTAGATACAGTTAGATTTCTAGGAATAAGTTTATTACCAATTTTAATTATTGGAGTTTTTGGATTAATAGGTTATTTTGAAGTAATTAAAATAAAATTCTTATATGCTTTCATAGGTGTATTATCAATTGCTTTAATTGTAATGTTTTTTATATCAATATTTGTTTTTGGTATTACTTGATATTATTCAGCAGTTGCTATTGTATTGATTGCAGCGATGACAGCAGCTGATATATATCAAGTACGTAAAGAATTAAATTATGTGGTCTATACAGATTCTAATTTTCAATTTAAATATGCATTAAGTGTTGGTATAAGATTATTTGTTAATGCAGCATCGATATTATTACAATTATTAATGTTAATAATGGGAGCAAGTAAAAAATAAGTGGTTATACTTATTTCCAAAATGCAATCTAAAAAGCTACACAATAACTTAATTTTTATAGTGTAGCTTTTTAGATTGCATTTTGGTTCATCACATTGTGATGTTTTATATTGCTTTTTGTTCAAATGGTTTTGATTTCTCACTTAAATTGTTAGTTTTTATTAATCTTAGTAGATAACATAGTATTTAATATTGCTACAGGGATAATAAATAAACCAAATAAAACCGGAACAAGTAAAGTAAGAACAAATATAGATATAGAATAATAAGTTATATCTTGTTTTTCTTTGTTATTAATTTGGTAACCAAATATTATTGTATTTAAAACAAGCACTGGTATATAAGTTAATATAGATAGAATAACAAAAACCAAAAACACAATATATACATATGGAAAACCGCCAAATATCATTGCTAAGTAAAAGACAAAAACAAGTGTTATAAATAAGATGATAACATAACTTAATATCGTAGATGTTAATGATAAATTATAAGTTTTAGATATTTTTTTCATTTTTCCTTTCTTTATAACTTAATAATACAAAAAAAAAAAAAAAAACTGAAGCAAAATATTAAAGAATGACGCTCGGGAGCACCACCCCGACGTCCTACTTTACTGCTTTATTATTAAATATTTTTATATATAATTAAATAAAGATGAAAAAAAACAAAAAAGAAATTGAAATACTCGCTTTAAAATTAACTCATAGTTCTTGCGTGATAGAGAATAATACATTTACATATCAACAAACAAAGGAATTATTATCACAAAAACAAATAAATTTTAATGAATACAGTACTAAAAAACTAAGAGAAGTGTATGAGTTACTAAATTTTAAAGAAGTAATTTTATATATTTTGGATAATTATAATAATTTAAAAATAGATAATGAAACAATAAAACTAATTCATAGTATTATAATGAATAATATTATAGAAAATAAAGGATTATTTAGAAGACATAATGTTGCATTAGTGGTTCGTATGTTAGACTTTGTGATTATTCGGTTGTAGAATATAAATTACAAAACTTAAATGCTAAATTTGAAAATATAATAAAAACAACAACCGAAAAATTAGAAAATATTTTAGAATATCATTGTAATTTTGAAAAAATACATCCTTTTAGTGATGGAAACGGAAGGACAGGAAGAGCAATATTATTCTTGATGCAACTTCAACATAATTTGGATATTTTATATATAGATCCAGATTATAAACAAGAATATTATCAAGCATTAAGTGAGTATGATATTAGAGGTGATATTAAACCGCTAAAACGACTTGTTTTAAAAACTAAAGGTAATATATGTTTAAAAGACAAGATATTATAGAAGATTTAGTAGTTAAATATATATATTTTTATGAAGTAAAAGATAAAAATAATTATAATTATCGGTTTGTTTCTGAACTTTTAAAGGAAGAAATGATATATACTAAACCCGACTTTAAAATGAATGTTAATTTAATTTTAAAATGGGTGAAGATGTATAAAGAATCAGTAAAACTTTTAAATATAAATAACATTAGAATAATTTATAAAAATCATTTTGATTTATATAAAAAAGTCCAAAATTATAAATTGAGTAATTATAAGAGTTTTATTTTATATAATCAAATATGTTTAAATAACTATAAATCACCATTATACCAACTTAATTTTAATAAGAATTTCTCTAACAAAAAAGAATTTGATTCTTTTTATAAGTATGAGTATTATGACTTTAATTTTTTAACCAAATAAAACAACACAATTTTGTGTTGTTTTATTTGGTCTTTTACTATTCTATATAGACTTTAATTGTTTGTATTATATGTATTTTTTCAAACTTAATATTATTCTAGGATAGTCATTGATATTATAACTAAACCAAATATCTAATATCTTGTGTATAAATATTAAATATAATCAAAACAAAATAAGTTGTCAAAAATTCTTTATCTTGATTATATTTAAGCAAAAAATTGCATAAATACTAAAATTAAGCAAAATTCTACTATGCAAAAACTTTTTCAAATGCATCTTTGCCGTTGTTGTTGTTTTGATTTGTTTTAATAAACACATTATTTAATTTTCTTAGTTTTGATGTTTGTATCAAAGATAATATAGCAGCAGGAACGGTTAATATACCAAAACTAAATGGCATTAAGAATGTTAAAAGTAAAATAATTAAAGAGTTATATTTTGGCGAACTTAATTGTTTGTTTTCTGAATGAATACTATACAAAATAGTGTTTATAATAAGTATTATAATTCAAGAAGCAAATAATAAAAACGGAAATAAACTTAACAAAAATATTTCTACTGGAGAAATAATTCTACTACCGAATCTGGCGTAATAAGAATTATTTTGCTCACCACCCATAAATGCAGTAACAAACACTAACGGAATCAATATTAACAAGTAAATAATGAGAAAATTAAAAAATGTAGAGGTAAATGCTAATTTATATGTTGTTGTCTTTTTGAATGTCTGTTGCTTAATTATATCTTCTAATTCTATTGATGATATAAATAACATTACTGTAATAGCAATATGAATAAACATAGCTGATAAAGAAATCATTGGGATTCAAGCAAAAAATTGTGAAAAAATTATTAATCCAAGGTTAACAAATATCATAACTTTTATATTTCCGATTTCAGAAGCTTCCTGACTAAATGATAATATAAAAATTATTATAATTAAGATGAATATTACTAAATAAATAACTACATTTATTACAGTTATAGAAGCATAAGTGGGAATAACATTAAACATATTTATGAATAATGCATTGTATGTTCTACTATCAATAACTTGTTTGATAGGATATAAAATAGTTGTTAATATTCATAAAGTTATAGTAATAACTGACAAAATAGCAGCAGATAAATTGAGTTTTTGCAAAGCTTTAAGCATTATAATCCTTTCTTTATTTAGAATACAAAAAAAAAAAAAAAAAAACAAAGAAATTTAAAGTAGGACAAAAAGATTAACAATTAATTCTGTTAATCTTTTTGTTTTATTAA
>NZ_JBTHHI010000008.1:0-47714 GCF_054353835.1 Mycoplasma sp. 5912
TATAAGAGAGTTAAATAATCAAATAAAAAATCCCACTTAAGTGGGAAATGCAGGAGCACAAAAGTTTGACTTAATTCTCTTTTCTTTCAACGGTTTTTCTAACATTATATACAGAAGAAAAGTGTTGAATACCATTAAAAATATCAAATCAATGATGCATCATAATTCAAAATTCATCTTCACTCTACATAATATGTTTTCTACAAAAGAATATACACAATTTTGAATGAGAAAACATATATATAAATTACCCTTATTTTCAAAAGAGAAAATATTAACTAACATTCATTATGACACTAAAATTAAAAATCGTTTTTATACTCCCGATGATATTAAAACCTTAATGAATCAAAATGGATTTATAATTAACGAATTATTTAACAGAGATGATAGATTAGAACCGAGATGGGTTTTAAATATATCAACAAATTGTACATTCTATATCTGCTCATTATCTTATGAACAAACAACAAATCCAATCCTTATTTGATAAGCATTTTAAATCAATTGGTAGTTATTTTACATCAAAAATAACTACCAATCAGATAAAACAAGATATTTATCATTGTCCAAATGATATTTATGAATATGTTTATGGATGTATAAGTAATACTAAAAACATCAGATATGGGTATTTTCTTGAAGATGTTATCAATTTTTTCTTATTTGAAAATGGAGCAACTTTAAACAAAAATGATCAAACATCAAATATTGATTTAGTCTTTGAGATGAATAATACTATTTATATCGGTGAAATCAAAATCAGAGATAATCATGATAGCACCAAAAAACGTGGACAAATTCAAAATTTAATGTCAAAAGTAACTAATTATTCAAGTTCTTATTCAAACATTGTTGTTTTGCTTTATTTTATAGATCCAAGTCAGAACAAAAATTATAATTTTTATAAAAATGAACTAAATAAACTCCAAGATCATTTAAATCTTAAAGATGCAAAGGTTTTATACGGTGATCAATTATTTGAATATTTAAACTTATCAAAACATTGAAATACTTTAAAGCAACAAATTGTTGAATTTAATCATGAAATAGTGAGCAATAACTATATAAACACTCTTATCTTTGAACACATTATCAATACAGGTGATTTAGTTAAAAAAATCGATCAAAGAATTTTAAAAATTTTAAAATATAGACAAGATTAATTTTCTTGTCTATATTTTTCGCGAAGCGAAGATAATTTTTCTCCTTGATAACTTATATTCTCTCATGCATTTGTTGGTTTATTAAACAACTTTTTACAAAGCGCATTTGGGGTATATCAAACATTATTATATAAAATTTGTCCTTGGTTATTAAAATATAAATCCTGTTGGAAATTATAAATTCTTATCGGAATTTTTATATCAAGATAACCATTTGAAATTAACTCTTTAAAAGTAACTTTGTTAGGTTTATGATCATATATTGCAAATTTTAAATCATTGTGATCATTATCTTCTGTTACAGATGCAAGTCTATCGACACTTGCTTGATAATATTTTGGATCTTGCTCAAAAGCAATATAATTTCTACCAAGTTTTTTGGCAGCATGTGCTGTGGTCCCGGTTCCCGAAAAAGGATCTAAAATAACATCACCCACATTAGAAGTGGCTAAAATAATTCGTTCTAATAACACAAGTGGTTTTTGAGTCGAATGAATTTTTTTACCATTTACATCTTTTAAGCGTTCATTACCATTACATATTGGAAAACGTCATATGGATTTCATCTGTAAATTACCATTTAGATGTTTCATTGTTTTATAATTAAAGGTATACTTAGCATTTTTAGTTTTAGTAACTCATAATAAAGTTTCTTGTGCATTAACAAATCTTGTTCCAGCAAAGTTTGGTACAGGATTACTTTTTTCTCAAACAATTTCATTAATTATTCATGCCCCTAAATCTTGTAATAAGTATCCTAAACGATGAATATTTTGATATGAACCAATAACTCATAGAGAACCACTATCTTTTAAAACTCTTAAACTTTCTATTAGTCATTTTTTAGTTTCAGTATCATAATGTTCTAATGACTCATATTTATCTCAAGCATCATTAACTCCATCAAAAACACTTCCATCATATCGATATAATTGTTTTTGCAAATTCATATTATAAGGAGGATCAGCAAAGATTAAGTCAATACTTTTATCTGGTATTTGTTTAAACAAGTCAAGGTTATTTCCTAGATGAATTTTATTTATAATTTTTTCTAATGAATTCATATTTATATATTATAAACTATAAATAATGAATAAATAATTAACTTATTAAATGTCTGAAAAAATTAAAAATTTATATGAAAAATTATTATTTTCTTGTTTTTGATTTGATATTGTTATAATAAAAATATAGTGATAAGAAATTATAAAGCAGAAAAAAAGATTAACATAATTAGTTGTTAATCTTTTATTCCTACTTTAAAACGGTATTAATGTTATTTCATTATTCTACTGAAACTTCTGCACCAGCAGCAACTAATGTTGCTTTAATTGATTCAGCTTCATCTGAGTTAACATTTTCTTTAACTACAGCAGGAAGTGCATCAACAACTTTTTTAGCATCCATAAGTCCAACACCTAAAACTGATTGAACAGCTTTAATAACTTGAACTTTCTTTCCACCATCTGATTTTAATACAACTTTGAAACTTGTTTTTTCTTCAACTGCAGCTTCTGCTGGGGCAGCAGCTACTGCCATAGCGGCCATTGGATCAATTCCGAATGCTTCTTTCATTGCTTCTACAAGTTCCATTACTTCTTTAATAGACATTTCTTTTAATGATTCTACAAATGTTTCTTTAGTTAATTTTGCCATAATATATTCCTTTCGTTTATTTGATATTTTATTTATTATATTATTCTGTAGCAGGTAAATTTTCTGCATACATTTTAAGTGCCATACCTAGTTGTTGTAATGGTGACATCAATGATCTTGCAAGAATAGCAAGTGCTTCATCGTATGTAGGTAATGTCGCAACATCTTTAACACCTTTAGCATCAACAACTTTACCATCGAAGGTTCCGGCTTTAATTACCATTAATTTATGTTTTTTAGCAAATGCTGTAAGTAATTTTGCTGCTGACATTTCATCGTTTTTTGAAAAAACAAAGATGTTTGGACCTACAAGAAATTGGTCTAAATCACCTAAACCTGCTGCTTTTGCTGCAAGTTTAAATAAGCGATTTTTATATACTTTAACTTCAACACCTAATTTAGTAGCTTCATTTCTTAAATTTTCTAATTCAGAAACTGACAAACCACGGTATTCAGCAAAAGCAAGTGCTTGTGATTCTTGAATCTTTTGTGAGATTTCTAGAACAACTTCTCTTTTAGCTAACTTAAATTTTGATTCTGACATAATGCCCCCTTTCGCATAATTAAGCAATACAAGAGCAATCTTAAGGATACACTCGGTAACATAATTAAGCAATTTTGCCGTTACTGTCTTGATGTATTGCTAAGTAATTATATTAAAATAGTAAAATTATGTAAATTTTTTTATTTTCTTTTTTTTGCTTATATATAGTATAAAAAATTAATATTTTAAAAATCACCCAATTGATGATTTTAAAATTGACTTATTTTGCTTTATTTTGAGTTGTTTCATTTGCTTTCTTATTAGGATCTCAAGTAAATGGTTTTAAAGCTTCATAAATAGCTTTTTGAGCATCATTTGGTTTTGTTGCAACATTTTTATAGTAATCTTTCATAATACCACTTTCAAAACCTCCATATGATGAATTACCACCGATTAAAACATATGACTCTGATCATGCTTCATTTGATGCAACTGGATTTCCGTTGTCGTCTTTGGTAAACATTACACCTTTAACATTTACATCAAAGTTACCAAATAATTTATCTGTTTGTTCTAAAACACCTTTACGATCTTGTTTTTTATCTTTTTCTTTATTTTGATTGATGTTTAAAAGTCCATGACTAGCAATATCGTTAAAATCATCAAAGTTATCCCCGATACGCATTACAGTTTTTAAAGCAACATTATTTCCGAAACTACCATTATCAGAGTTTTCACCTGATAAATCTCATCCTTTACTATTTACAAGGTTCATTCTTGCTTCTTTATTAGAGTTAACAACTTTTTCTTTATCAACTTCTTTTTCAGCTGTTTTTTCACTTCCGTCTGCTTGTTTTTCAGTAACAGTTACTTTTTCTTTTACAACATTACCATTTGAATCTTTAACTTTAGTTTTGTCAATTGCTGTTCAAGGTTTAGCATTAGATAAGTCTACACCTTGCATTCAGAATGCTCATTTAGGTAGGTATTTAGCATCTAATCCTGCTTTTTTAAGATTTGAAATAGTTGCATCTAATTCAGTTGCTTGGTCACGATTAGAATTATACATTACAACTCCACCGTGATTTCATACATATTTAATAAAATCAATTGCGCCAGCAATTGCTGTTGATACTTCATCAGTAACAAATTGATGTCATGTTTTAGGACTAAATGAAAGTCCATTAGCAGTTAAATAATTTTGATATCCAAAATTATTTAAAATGGTTTCATCGATATCCATAAATACAACCGGAATTGCTTTACCTGTTTCTGGATTAGTAACAGTTACTGATTTATCTGTTACCTTTACTTTATCAGTATCAAATAATGTTTTTTGTCCTTGCACCATAGCATCAAATTGTTTTTGTGCCGAACGGTATTGTCCTAATGTCATTGCATCTTTTTCAGCCGAAATGCTATTTCAAATGTTTGAATTTACTCTGATGCTTTTAAAATCAATTTTAGCATTTTCGTGAGTTTCTGGATGACAAGCAACAGCAACAGTTACTGATGCAACCGTTGCTGAAACTGCTCCTAAACTTAAGAATATTTTTTTAAATTTCATTAAATCTCCTTTTAATGTTAATATTCTTAATTATATTATTTTTTTATAAAAAACACAGCTGTTTGCTGTATTTTATTGGGATATTATATTATTTTGATAAATTACGTGTGCGAACGATTGTATAAGGCATTAAGGCCATAAATCTGGCTCTTTTAATTGCATTAGCAACCTTTCTTTGGTGTTTTGCACAAGTTCCGGTCATTGATTTTGATTTAATTGATCCAGTTCCAGAAATATATTTGAATAATAATTCAACATTTTTAAAATCTACATAATTAACTTTTTCTTCACAGAAAGCACATACTTTTTTTCTATTTGAGAAGTTCTTTTTACGTTTAATGTAAGCCATAAATCTCCTTGGTTTAACTAAAATATATCAATATCATCATTAACATCTGATTCTAAATCACCTAAATCGTGTAATTTTTCTTCAATTGGTTTTTTATTTGGGTACTCTTCAACTACAGGATTTGGTGAAAATGACTGTGATGATATTGGTTCAACTTTTTCCGGTGAATAAGTATTTTTTGGATATGAACTGGTACCAGTAAATGGACTAGTGCCAATAAAATCATCAGAAGAACGATTTTTAGCACGTTCATCAGTAACACGTTTTGATTCTAAGAAGTAAAAAGTATCTAAATGCACATCCAAACTTCTGATTGTTTGATTCGATGTACGTGACTGATAAGAACTTGATTGTAAATTACCTTCTACAGCAATTAAGGTTCCTTTTGGAACTGAATTTTTTAACAAAATTGCTGAATGTGAAAATGCAACAATAGGAATAAAATCAGTTATTTCATTGCGACTTTGGCTTCTGCGTGTTACTGCAAGTGTAAATCTTACTCAAGCAACACCTGATGATGTAGTATTTAATTCAATATTTGTAGTTGTTCTTCCGATTAAAATTACTCTGTTCATAATTACCTTTTACTTATTTATAGATGTTTCAGCTGGTTTACTAACTCTTGGACGTCTTCTAGGTTTTTCACTTTCCTCGTTAACTTTAACTTCTCTTTTTACATATGTTCTTTTTGGTTTAGATTGTTTTACTTCTTTTTTTGGATGCATCCCTCTTTCAGTATCTAAGTTAATTAACAATGTTCTTCAAATATCTTTAATAATATTTGCCCGACGGGTAAATTCTGCAGGTGCTTTGGCATCTGCCTCTACATGTGCTAAAACATATTGTGCATGTTTTGATTTATTGATTTCATATGCTAATTCGTGTCTTTCTAGTTTTTCAGCTTTTTTTATACCCTTGCCGAAAACTTCTGAAAGCAAGTCAAAAGCAACTTTTACATCCGCTTTTGGATTCACGATCATCATAATTTCGTATTTAAACATTTTTCTCCTTATGGTCTTTACTGGGCTAAATTTGCCAAGGAGTATCTAATATAATACTCATAATTAATTTTATCATTTTCTTGTGTTTTGTTACTATAATATAAATTAAATTTATAGACAGGTTGCTTTATACTTTATATTCTTATAATCCTGTATCAAAGGGATAAAAGTTCTGTAATTTAGTGTTATTTGTAAATTTAAATTTTACTCAAATAAAAAATTTACAAATAATTGTCATTAAAATATTAAATTGTAATATTTATTATTGCATAAATCAACAAAAATTTATAGAAAGTGATTATATAAATTTCTATAAATTTTTAAATTTTTCTTGCAAAATATTGTATTATTATTGAATATGAAAAATTTAGTAATAGTCGAGTCCCCTAATAAAGTTCAAACCATCCAAAAATATTTGGGTGATGAATATAAAGTAGTTGCTTCAGTTGGACATTTTTTGAAAATGAAAACCGAAGGTATTTATGGACTTGGAATTGATTTTGAAAATTGAGAACCAAAATATTCATTAGATTCAACTAAGAAAAAGGTAGTAAAAGATATTAACGAGTTAGTTAAGCAAGCAGAACATATTTATATTGCAACTGACCCAGACCGCGAAGGAGAAGCAATCGGAAGTCATTTGATTTCCTATTTTAAACTTGAAAACAAATATTCAAGAATAAAATATAATGAAATTACCAAGGATGCTATAAAACATGCGATTCAAAAACCAAACTCACTTGATAATGATTTAGTTGCTGCACAAAAATCACGTCGTATGCTTGATCGCATTATCGGTTTTAGAGTAACTAATTTAATTAAAAATAAGTTTAAAAATTCTCCCGGCACACCTACTGCAGGACGTGTGCAGTCAATTGCTCTAAAATTAGTTGTAGACCGTGAACGAGAAATACAAGCTTTTATCCCTGAAAAATACTATAAATTAAATGCAAAACTTGTTAATAATGAAGTTTTAGCAAATTATTTCAATCCAAAAAATGATTCAGAACATCGTGATTGAATTTATCCGAGTCAAATTGATCAATATAAAGCTGATATTAAAAAAACTAAGAAAATTTTAACGGTTACTGATATTAATGTTTCCAAACGTAAAATCGGTGCTATTACCCCACTAAAACAATCTGTTTTATATAAAAAGAGTCCGTTTAGTGCTGCAACAACCCAGGCTATTGTGCAAAGATTATATGAAGGTTTTGGTGACGGTGGATTAATTTCTTATCCAAGAACCGATTCAACCCGTATGTCTGCTTCATTTGTATCAAATGCACAAAGTTATATAACTACAAAATGAAGCAAAGACTATGTAGCTAGTGAAATAAAAGGATTTAGTGGTGACCAAGATGCTCATGAAGCGATTCGACCAACTGATGTATCTATGACACCGCAACTACTAAAACAAACATATCCTAATATCAGTGAATCGGAGTTAAGAATTTATAAGTTGATTTACGAAACCACCTTGCAGGCACTAATAAAACAACCAATTCGTGAATCAAAAGCATATACATTTGATAACAACGGATATCAATTTCGACAAACTTATTCAAAAGTTATTTTCGATGGATATTATGTAGTTTCTGGTTATGAAAATGATAACAAAGATCCAAATTATAAACTTCATCAGCAAGTAGATGTTGAAAGTTTTAATTTTGAAGATCATGAAACTAAGCCTGCTCCGAGATATAATGATGGTAGTTTAATTGAAATGCTTGATATTATCAAAGTTGGGAGACCTTCAACATTTGCTTCAACTGTTAATATTATTAAAGATCGTGGATTTGTTGAAACAAATTCAACACAACTTATCCCGACTGTTTTTGGAATGAAAGTTAATGATACATTAATTAAAGCTTTCCCAGATATTTTTAACGAAAAATATACCGCTGCAGTTGAAGAAGATCTTGATAAGGTAGCTGAATCACAACTAAACAAGAATCAATTAATGCAATCTTTTTGAGATAATTTTCAAAAAGAAATTGTTAAAGCAGAGGGTAAAATTGATGTTGTGCAATTTAAATTAGAAGAACTAAAACGTCCTTGTCCACTTTGCAGCGGAACCTTGCTGATTCGTAATAATAAAAAAGGTCAAAAATTCATCGGTTGCAAAAACTTCCCTAAATGCAAACATGCAGAAAGTTGCACCGATGAATGTAATCCTATCGAACAATCACAGTAATGTGATTTTTTTATCCCGGAACCAAAGGGATAAAAAAACTAACTTTCGTTAGTTTATGCTTTATTGTTTGAACCAAATTCATAAATTTTATCACGAACTGTTTGACACATTGCATCATAACCTGGTTTGTATAATTTACGTGGATCAAAGTTTTTACCTTTTAAATCTTCTCCAGACATGATAAATTCACGAATTGCTTTATGATTTGCTTGTTGTAGTTCGGTATTAACATTAATTTTAGTTACACCTAAAGAAATAGCTTTTTTAATTTGTTCACTTGGAATTCCACTGCCTCCATGTAATACAATCCCTATTCCTGCTGCTGATGAAATTTTAGTTAAAGTTTCAAAACTAAGTGATTTTCAACTTGCTGGATATGGTCCGTGAATATTTCCGATTCCGGCTGCTAAGACATCGATTCCGAGTGTTGCCATCTTACGAGCTTGTTCAGGATCAGCGAATTCTCCGTTTCCTACAATCCCATCTTCTTCACCCCCGATGGTTCCTACTTCAGCTTCAAATGACATATTTTTTTCTTTTGCTAATTCAACTAATTCCTTGGTTTTTGAGTAGTTTTCTTCAAAATCAAGATGCGATCCATCAAACATTAATGAAGTGTATGCTTCGGTAGCAATTGCTTTTTTTGCTCCTTCAAATGTTCCATGATCTAAATGTAATGCGACTGGAACACTAATATTTAAATCCTGAACCAATCCTAACATCATTCCTGAAACAACATTAAATCCACCCATATATTTAATTGCTCCTTCAGAAGTTGCAATAATCACTGGTGATTTTTCAGCCTCAGCTGTTAAAAGCACAGCTTTTGCTCATTCAAGGTTGTTAATATTTATATGTGGAATCGCATATTTTCCTTCTTTTGCTTTATGTAGCATTTCCTTTGCATTTACTAATGGCATAATTCTCCTTAATTTGCAGCTCTTCAGCTACCATCTATGTTTCTGTGAAATCTTTTATCTACTGTTAACAAACGATAAAGCTCACCCATTTTGGTTTCACGAACTTTTTCATAAGGTAAATTAGGTTCACCTTTGACAAATCTAAAGTATCAGTTATCCTTTAATTCTTTTTCAACTGCATCAAAAAGTTCTGCGAATGTGAATGAATAAAGTGGATTAGAGTTAACTTTTTCAATCGCTACTTCTAACATTGTAGTATTTTTCATAATTTCTCCTTTTTTATTTTATATATTTATTTGTTTTTTTTAAATATTTAATCACTTTGATTATAACAAAATATGGAATCAATTACATTTGCTCAGGTGCATTTACACCCATTAAATCTAAAGCAATTTTCATTACAATTCTTATTGATTCAATCATTGCTGCATATGATTCTTCTTGTTCATTTGTTTGAATATATGTTTGTTCATAAAAACTGTTAAATAATTTTACCAAATTAAGCAAATATTGACTTAATAAATTTACTTTTGATGTCACAGAAATCGTTTTAATTAAATCTGAAAATAAATCAAGTGTTATAATGATTTTTTTAGCCTTATCAGTAAATTTGGCAGTGTTATTTAAATGTGGTTTTTTAATCTTCTTAAGTAACGAAACAATGCGTGAATAAGTGTATTGGACTAAAAATACAGGGTTATTTGTATCATTTGAATTAGCATAATCTATATCAAAATCAAATTTATTTGATATTTCTCTAGTTAGCATCATAAAACGAATCGCATCAGATGAACTTACATCTAAAAGGTCTGCTAAAGTAACTGATGTCCCTGCTCTTTTAGACATTTTAAATTCACTACCATCTTTTATCAATCTAACTAGTTGAATAATTAGTACTTCTAGATTTTTTGGATTATATCCTAAACACTGAAAAGCGATTTTCATCCGAGCAACATAACCAGAATGATCTGCACCTCAGATGTTTATTAAACGACTTGCTTTTTTTATTTTAGTCAAATGATATGCAATATCAGGTAATAAATAAGTATTACTTGCATCCGATTTAATTAATACACGATCTTTATCATCACCAAAATCACTGGTTTTTAAAAATAATGCACCATCTTTTAAATATGTATATGGAGCTAATTTTTCCAATACTGGTTTAATCATATCTTGCTCATATAGAGAATTTTCAGATGTAAAAGTATCAATATGAATGTTAAGTTTTGCTAAATCATCTTTTATTTTATTCAACAATATCTCAACAGCAAGGTTTTCAAGTTCACTACGTTTATTTGTATTAAGATCCAAAAAGTAATCATTATAACTTTCTTTAACCTGCTGTGCTACTCATATGATATCATTACCTTGATAGCATTCATCTGACATTTTAAGATTTTTACCAAACAATGCTGCATAATGCACATATAATGAATTAACTAAGATGTTAATTTGATTTCCGGCATCATTTATATAATATTCAGATTCAACATTATATCCAATATGCCTTAAAACATTAATTAAAGTACTTCCGAAAACCGCACCACGCACATGACCAACATGCAAAAAACCTGTCGGATTAGCAGAGATATATTCTACATTTATCTTTTGTCCTTCTACTTGATTTTTTGCATACAAAGATTTTTGCTCTAAGATATTCGATATTATATAAATAAAAGCAGAATCATTTAAAACAATATTTAAAAAACCTGGTGGAGCTATATCAACTTGATAAATAAATTTAAATGAATTTGCTAACTTTTCAACGAGACATTCTGCTATTTTCATTGGATTTATTTTTTTATATGCTTTTAAAACAAATGCTAAATTAGTTGATAAATCATATCTTTTTGCAACCGAACTTGTTTTTACAGGTAAATTAGGTTCACCTAAGATAAAATTTAAATCATCTGCATTAAAATCTACATCAAAATAATGTGATTCTTGTAGTTTTTTAACAATATTAATTAATTCTGCTTTTATAAGTTGTGTTAATGTCATTTATTTTCCTTTATATATTTAAATTTTAACAAATAAAATTATTTTTATATGGATTTGGTAAAATATTTAGATATTAGAAATTATTGATGTTATGAATTCTGCATGAATAATGTTGCTTATATAATTAAAAAAGATTTTTATATTATCTAAAGACTCTAATGACTGTGTACACCTTAATAAAAATGGTTCTGCAAAATTTCCATATTATTTATATTTTCTTTTTGTGCTATATACTAGGTAAATATGTTATTTTAAGAATATTAACTTAATTTATTATTATATATTATTAAAACTTATTTATCTATATCATAGGTATAAAAATTTTTATACATTTTTATAAACAAGTTATCTAATTAACCAAAAATCAAAAAATATAATAAATAAATAACAGAATTTATTTTATATATATAATATTAAAACACTATTTTATTAAAAGGAGAATGATGAGAAAACATACCATAGTTTTAATTAACGGAAAAAGAAGAAGTGGAAAAGGATTGCTAACACAAGCATTATCTAAAAAGTTAGCTAAAAAATTTGATAACAATGTACATATTTTATCCTTTGCAGAACCTATAAAAAGTATTACTAAACCGATTTTAGATGAAATAAAATGAGATGGAATAAATAAAGAAATTGTACGTCCGTTATGAATTGCAATGGGTGAAGTAGGTCGAAACATCGATAGCAACATCTGATGCGCACGTGTCTTCGATAAAATAAAAGCAACTGTGAAACAATCAATTAAGGGCAGCAAAAGCACCTTATTTATAATAGATGATTTGCGCTTTCCAAACGAATTAGACTTCTTTAAAAAGAATGTTAAGGATTTAGAAGCAACTTTGAAAAAAAGTGATGACGAATGTCGTGTGATATCAATTCGAATTGAAAAGTTTATGGATGCTAATAAGTTTGTGGTGGGTGTTGATGATAATTCAACAGAAACAAGTTTTGATAAATTGGTAAATATATGTTTTGACCATATTGTCCCACAAAACACTATGATTAATGAAGAATGGGAAGCAGATTTTAAAGGAGTAGAAATTTCAGCAAATACTATTGTGAAAAATTTCTTTAAATAAATGGCAAGAAAATATTTTAACAAACAACATTATATTATCGATAAGGAAAATAGGGTAATTAAGTTGCTACCCGAATTTTATTCAGAATTAAAAACTTTTGATAAATTCAGAGGGTATAAAAAGATTGGAGGAAGCAGTGTTGGTGATATTTTAATTGAAAATAAATATAAATCACAATTTAATGCTTTCTGTCATATCACAAGACTTAAATTACCTGTATTAAGTAAAAAATACATTAATGCCGGAACTATTTTAGAACCTAAAATCTTTGATCTTTTAAGAGCAAAATCACCAAATTTGTATATAGAAAACTATGAAGCAAAAAACTTCAATTATGATTATTTTGCAGGTGTTGATGATGTTTTAAGTGGTGTTCCAGATGGATATATTCCATCACTAAATAGAATTTTAGAAATTAAAACAGCTGGTGAAAGTAAAAAAGATAAATGAGAAATTGAGGGTGTTGATGCATCATATCGCAAGCAAGCACAATTATATGCATATTTAATGTCTAAAAAGTTAAATAAACCGATAACAACTTATTCAATTATTGCTGCTTTTTTAATCGATGCTCAAGGTGATTATTTAAACCCACAAGCAGTAGATTTAAATAAACGTAAAATCAAATCATATACTTTTAATGTTAATAATGCTGAAGTTGAAGAAGATATTCGATTGGTTAAAGAATGATATTATAAATATACCAGTACCGATACATCTCCACAATTTGATTTTAGTAATGATGCTGATCAACTTGAATATTTAGAATGTGAAAATTATGAACAATATAACCAATTAATTGTAAGATGAAAAGCCAACGGGAAAGCAGATAAGGATTTTTATGATTAAATTAATTGTAGCAGTTGATGAGAAAAACTGCATTGGATATAAAAACCATCTTCCTTGAAAGACAAAAAGCGAATTAAAAGTTTTTAATAAGATAACTCAAAATAGTGTTTTGGTTTTTGGTGCAAGAACTTTTTTTTCTTTGCCAGATGATTTTGATACATCAAATCGGGAAATTTGAGTTTTAACCTATTATCAACCTTTTGAGATACCAGAAAACAAAAAATTACGACCACATCGTGTTTTCTTTGATTCAGGCCCAGCAACTGCTGCGATGCTTAAATGTGATAAGGATATTTTTATTTGTGGTGGAAGATTTTTATATTTAGATTATTGACAAATAACTAAGGAAGTATATGTTTCAGTGATTAATGGTACTTATAAATGTGATACATATTTTGAATACATTGATAAAAGCCAATTGATACCAGAAAATATTATCCATCAAGAAGCAGAATTCACTACATATAAATATGAACATATTAACCATGAGAGATAAAAAAAAGATACGGTTAGTATCTTTTTTTACTTTCTGACAATTCCGACTATTTCAGTTGTGGTGTCAGCTTTAGAATTATTATAAACTTCGAAGTTTGACATACTTCCTTCATGCAGCACAACGACAATAACATCGCTGCGAAGGTTTTGTGATTTAATAAATTCTAAGTCTACACTTGCAAGCTTATCACCAATTTTTACTTTATCACCAACTTTAACTAAGTCTTTAAATCCTTGTCCATTCAATTTAACGGTATCAAGACCAATATGAACTAGCAATTTAACACCCTCATCAGTAGTTATTCCATATGCATGCTTAGTGTCTGCTACTAAATCAATAGTTCCAGCAGCAGGTGTATAAACATTTCCTTCAGTAGTTGAATCAAATTTAACTACAAAACCATTACCAAGCATCTTTTCAGAGAAGATACCGTCTTTTAAATCTTCTAGTGGTAAGATTTTTCCACGAGCAGCAGTATGTAATTCAAGCGATTTAGCCGAAGTGATTATTTTTGGTTGTGACTGTGATGTTGTAGGTGTAACAAATTCTTGTCCTTTATGTTCTGATTCATATTTAGCAATTAATTCTCTTTGCGATTTTATTTTAGCATTAAGTTGCTCAGAAACAGGACCCATAATTGCTTGTGCATGGTTATTTCCTTCAATTTTTACACCAAATGCACCAGCAGCCTTTAGTTTATCAACATCAACCTTACTTGCATCTTTAACATCATATCTAAGTCTAGAAGCACAGTTATTAAAAGCTGTAATATTTTCTAAACCACCATATGCTTCAACCACTGCTAAGGCAGTAGGATCTATTTCGCTTGCTGCTTCATCATTTACTTGAGCATTTTTATTTTGAAAATCTGCTTTTGTAAATAGTTTAGTATTCCCTCCACGTCCTGGAGTAGCAAGATCGAATTTCTTAATTACAAAGTAGAAGACAAAGTAGTATACTGGTGCATAAGCAGCACCTATAACAAGTGTTCATCAGAAATGAGTTCCTTTTGCTACATTTATCACTCCATAAATAAAGAAGTCTAATAATCCTCCTGAGAATGCTTGTGGAATATGCACACCAGCTAAGTTAGCAAACATAAATGACAATCCAGCCATAAATGCATGGAAACCTCAGAATAGATATGGTGCTAAAAATAAGAAGGTAAATTCGATTGGTTCAGTTACACCTGTAAGCATTGCAGTAAATCCTGCTGGTAGCACTGTTCCTAAGGCAACTTTACGATTTTCTTTTGGAGCAGCCATAATCATAGCTGCAGCAGCTGCAGGAAGTGCTATAATCATAAATCCAAACTTACCATCAGTAAAGCGTCCTATCTTTGTTCCTAATTCATCTGCGACAAAGACAAATAATTGTTTAGATATATGCAAATCAGGTTTACCTACTTGCTGCAAGGTATAATCAATATGGTTCGGCATACCAACAAGTGATAATGCAGCAGTTGAATCACCTTGGTATTTATCAGGATCCTTAGTAATAGCTTTTATTAATGTAGTTAATGTATCACCTGGAATTAATGTAATATTTTCTTTTTGTAATCCTTGTTGTCAGTTAACAAGTGATGTATTTAAATCTCCCCCAACACTTGAATATCATAATGGAGCATAGAATACATGGTGTAATCCAAATGGAATCAATGATCTTTCGATGATACCAAAAACAAGTGATTCTATACCATATGGAGCTTTTCCAAGTGCTGTTCCAAAAACATTTAATCCAACTCCAATCCATGGTCAAAAAATTAAGAAGATGATTGCAACAATAAATGCAGCAGGGATTGCAACTATTGAAACAAATCTTTTACCACCAAAGAATGAGATAACTTGTGGTAGTTGTATGGTGTGAAAACGATTATATAATCATTGCACTAATAATCCGATTGTTATCCCACCAAATACTGAAGTTTGCATTGACTTAATCCCTAAGGTAGTTCCAACTAATTTAACTAAGTTTTGTGGATTACGTCCTGCTCCTTGAAAGAATATTGTATAACCAGTTATTTTTGTTTTTACAGAATCTCGTAATGCACCATTAAATCACTCCTTACCCATATACTTTACTGTATGATCAAAAATAAAGACACTCTGAACAGCAGTGAAGATTAAAAAGGCAATTATCGTAGCAAACACTCCGACTCCTGCTTCATCCGTGAATGCAATCACAAAGGCAGTTGCAAATAACAATGGTAATGCACCAAAAACTGGGTCTCCTAGTTGTTTAACTAAATTACCTATTATATTTGCAGTGCTTCCTTCAGGAGCACCAGTTGCAATTGCTGCACCGATTCCTAAAAATAAACCAGCAATAGACATAACAGAGATTGGTAACATAAAAGCACCAGAAATTTTTGATAACACTTTACGAACCTTACCAGATCCAGAGTTATTTAATTTCTTCTTTTGTGTCGATCTCTGAAACATTAATTTAATTGATTTCATTTTTTTCCTTATGTAGTTTTGTTTTCTTATAAATTATAACACACAGCAAATTTATTTAATTTTTTTTATAAAAATAAGGAAACGAATCCTTATTAATATGTAATACCATATTCTTTTTTTTCATATTGCTTCTTCATTATAGATAACGGAAGCAAGATAATATATAAAATAAAAACATAAATCGGAATTGATATCAGTGATCTAATTACAATTGGTGTCATAAATATTAAATAGTGTTGTGATAATGTGTATTTACGACCTAAGAAGTAGTTAGCAAAACGAATGAATGCAAATGGTCCTCAAATTCAACGGGCTACAACAATTAATGCAACTGTTAAAAAGAATGATAGAACTAAAAAACCAATTCTATTTTTGCTTTGTGAATCATTTTTAGTTTTTAAATAATAAATAGTTAAGGCTATCATAATAAATATAAATGCAGCAGCAAAAACTAATAAAATTATCCCAGCTGCAAGTGATATTTTTGAAACTCCAAAGGTTTTAGAAATTCTTATTCCTTTAGGATTATTAACTTGTGATAAAAATACAACTAGCAAAATAACAAAAATAACAACCAATGCAATATTCATCACAATCATCGATGTTTGTTTATGTTTTTTAAATAAATCAATAAATCATCCAATCAATATCGTTGCAATAATCGGAACGATGGCATAAACTCAATGATAAAAACCGATTCTTCCTGAAAACAGCAATCCAAAAAAATCAGCCATAAAGGATAATAAAGCACCTTTGAATTTACCTAAAAAATAAGCAAAGAGAATATAAAAAGCAAATTCAAAATCTAAATTGATTATTCTTGCTGCTGTAAAGTTTTTAATTAAAGTTAATGTTAAAAATAAGGCAAATAAAATTCCTGAAAATGAAATATCTTGAATTGAAAAACCATATTTTTTGCGTCTGGCATATTTAAACATAAAATGATATTTACCATCTTCAAAAAATAATGAAATTAATAAATATGCTCGATACAATGGTCCTGATAAATATGTATAAAAAGAGATGTTTAATAGTTTTAAAAACCTATTTGTTTGATATTTATCATCCAAATGCTTATAAAGTAGTTTTTTTCAGTAAAATTGCTCATAATACCCAAAAAAGATGCTTAAAATAAACAAAATTACATCAAATAAAAATAAAAAAGCAAGATCTGAGTCTTGCTTGATTTTGATATCAACTAAATTAAGACTCGGAATGATAACGATGCTAAATACTAGCAAACCTATAAATAAGAGTTTAATGAATGTATTGGTAAATCAATACCTTCATAACTTTTTTTCAATCGTTAAAATATTCATGTCAAAATTTTAGCAGAAACTCTTAATTAGCAATACTTTTATTTTCAGTTTTTTTCGGATAAATATATGTTAATTTAGTATCAGCATCTAAACTTGTAAAGCAGTATTTTAATTTATCTAAAATATTTAACTCATTAACTTCGCTAACATGCCCTAATGAAATGGTTTGTTCATCTTCATAAATATATTCTTTTAAGATTTTTGAGTTCATCCGATAGAAATTTTTATAATATAAAGCAACATCCCACATTTTCTCATGGTTATATAAATCGGTTGTCTCAAGATTTTCAGTTTTATCCTGTGCTCGAACTTCACCAAAAATAATATCATCACCTATATATAAAATCGGAAGCAAATGCTCAGTTTGCTGCTCAGTAAATTTACTTATAGATTTACTGAGTTTCTCGCTCATTTTGTATAACCTAAAAAGTTTGATATTGCTGGTTAGTTTAAATTTTTCATCTAGTTTCATTCTTACCTCGTTATATATATAAGAAAATGTATATTTAAGAACTAAAAAAGAACAAAAATAATTAGATAGGATAAAAATATTTTTATATTTTTGTTAAAAAGGTTTATAATAATCCTGCATCGTTAGCTCAGTCGGTAGAGCAGCTGGCTCTTAACCAGCGGGTCGCAGGTTCGAACCCTGTACGATGTACCATTTCATTTTTATGATCAAACCTACTAATACACTTAGTAGGTTTTTGTTACCCAAAGGATAAAAAAATAACACCAAAGGTGTTATTTATTGAATAAATTATATGTATCAACTCGAAACAAAGCTTTTTTAAGTTTCGTTTCTAATAAGGCTAAATCAACTGTATCTTTATTACTTTTAATTGCCTCAGTTAATGATGCAGCATCCTTTTTAGCTCGTTCTATATCGATTTTTTTAACATCAATAATATCATCGGTGATAATATTGATTTTATGTTGGTCTGCATAAACTATTCCACCACCAATATAATATGTTAAAGTATCAGATTTAGATGTTTCAATCTTCAAGGTTCCAATTTCGATACTTGAAAACAATGGAGATCGGTTTGGTTGCAATCCAATGTAACCTTTAGGTGTTTTTAAGGTAACAATATATACTTTACCTTCATAAACAATTCCATTTGGTGCAGTAATTTTAAGATATGATGTATTAGCCATTATTCTTTTGGTATCTTTCGATTACATCTTCAATGCTTCCTGCATATCTAAAGATATCTTCAGGATATGAATCATAATCACCATTTAAAATTGCTTTAAAACTGCGTATGGTGTTTGAAAGAGGTACATATTGTCCTTTGATTCCTGAGAACTTTTCAGCGACAGTAAAAGGTTGTGATAAAAAGTTACGGATTCTACGGGCACGGGCAACGATTTTTTTATCTTCTTCAGAAAGTTCACCCATTCCTAAAATTGCAATGATATCTTGTAGTTCTTTGAAGCGTTGTAAAATCGAAATTACACTTTGTGCAACATTATAATGCTCCGCTCCAACTACCAGAGGATCAAGTAATCTTGATGCGGAGTTAAGTGGATCGATAGCAGGATAAATTCCTAAGGATGCAATTCCACGGTCTAAAACAGTTTTAGCATCCAAGTGGGTAAATGTTGTTGCAGGAGCTGGATCAGTTAAATCATCAGCAGGAACATAAACAGCTTGCACTGATGTAATTGATCCACGACGTGTTGAAGTAATCCGTTCTTGTAAAGCACCCATTTCAGTTGCTAAGGTAGGTTGATAACCAACTGCAGAAGGCATACGTCCTAAAAGTGCTGATACTTCTGAACCTGCTTGGGTGAATCTGAAGATGTTATCAATAAACAATAACACATCTTGATTTTGTTTATCACGAAAGTATTCAGCCATTGTTAAACCACTTAGTGCAACACGCATACGAGCTCCAGGGGATTCATTCATTTGCCCAAAGACTAAGGCAGTTTTATCGAGCACACCAGCTGCTTTCATTTCGTGGTATAAATCATTACCTTCACGGGTACGTTCACCGACACCAGCAAACACTGAAAGACCATTATGTTGGGTAGCAATGTTATTGATTAACTCTTGTACTAAAACTGTTTTTCCAACTCCTGCACCACCAAATAAACCTATTTTTCCACCTTTTGCATATGGGATTAATAAGTCAATAACTTTAATCCCGGTTTCTAAAATTTCAGAAGATGTTTTTTGTTCTTCATATGATGGAGAAGGAGCATGAATTGGAGCACGGATTATTTCACCTTCAAGCGGTAACTCATCAATCGGGTTACCTAAAACATCAAAAATACGACCTAAAACAATATTTCCAACCGGAACCGAAATAGGTGCTTTGGTATCAACAACTGTCATTCCACGTTGCAACCCATTTGTGCTACCCATCGCAATGGTTCGAGCAGTATCGTCACCAATATGTTGCGCTACTTCTAATGTATAAACTTGTCCATTATCAGTTGTTATAGTTAAAGCATTAAGAAGTTTTGGAAGTTTTCCTTCGCTAAAACGCACATCAACAACAGGTCCTAAAATTTGAACAATTGTTCCATTATGTTGTTTCATATTCTCTCCTTATTAAGTTGCATCAGCACCAGCAACAATCTCGGTAATTTCTTGAGTAATTTTTCCTTGACGTTGTCTGTTGAACTCTAATCTAAGTTCTTTAATTAAATCTTCAGCATTATTGGTTGCATTTTCCATTGCATTTCGACGTGATGCCATTTCTGAAATTTTTGATTCACCTGATAAAGCATATATCATACTTGCAATATACATCGGAACTGAATCGGAAAGCACTTCTTCAGCAGAGGGTTCAAATTCAATAATTTGTGCATTATGTTGTTTTTGAATACTAAAATCTAGTGGAAAAAGTGTTTTTAATCGCGGTTCTTGATTTATATTATTGATAAATTTAGTATAAATTAATTTCACTTGCGAAACTAGTTTTTTACTATATAACTCGAATGCGATTTTAGTGATATCATTGCAAATTTTATATGTAATTTTATCTCCGTTATTAATGTAATATTTAATCATTTGCGCTTTAATTGTCGCAGAATTTATCATACTAAATCCTTTGGTACCAATTACAACAATTTTATCTTGTGGTTTAAGATTTTCATTTAACATTTTATATATATTAGAATTATATGAACCACATAAACCTAAATCACTTGTGATTACAATATATACGCTACCATCAATTCCTTCGTTTTTAGGAAAAATTTCATAAAATTGACGAGAACTAACATGTGAAATTAATTCATTGAAAGTATCTTCTAATGTTTCTTTATATGCTTGTATTCGGGTGTATTCATTGCGCAAACGTCTTAATTTGGAAGTTGAAACCAATTCCATCGCATTGGTAATTTTTTGAGTATTAGAAACTACTGAAATGCGATTTTTTAAGCTATTTAAACTCGGCATTATGCAACCTTATATTTTGATGGTATTTCTTTATACATACGTCTATCATAGTTCGGAATAGTCGCAATGATACCTTCAATGATGCTTGCTAATTTTTTAGCAATTACTTGATAATCTGTTTCTGAAATTTTTCCACTTGCAGTGATGTTTTTAAATACTTGCATTCCTTCACTATCATTAGTAACTCAATTAATTACTTGATCACGGTATTCATGCATATAATCAAGAGGAAGCGGGTTGATAAGACGTTCTTTAACACCTAACAAAATAATCGCTTGTGTTTGTTGTTGAATAGGAAAGTATTGTTCTTGCTTCAAAAGTTGATATACCTTTGCTCCATGATCCAAAATAGTTTTAGTTGAATCATCTAAATCTGAACCAAATTGTGCAAAAGCTTGCATTTCATTGTATTGTGCAAGTTCTAATTTTAATGAACCTACAACTTGCTTTGTTGCCTTAGTTTGCGCTGCAGAACCTACCCGTGAAACACTAAAACCGATGTCAACTGCTGGACGCTGTCCGGCATTAAATAAACTTTCTTTGGTAAAAATTTGTCCGTCTGTAATTGAAATTACATTAGTAGGTATATAAGCACTAATATCACCTTGTTGTGTTTCAATAATTGGCAATGCAGTAATTGAACCACCACCATATTCAGAATTTAAACGAGCAGCACGTTCAAGTAGTTGTGAGTGTAGATAGAAAACATCACCAGGATAAGCTTCACGACCAGGTGGACGTCTTAAAAGTAATGATAAGGTACGATATGCAATGGCATGTTTTGATAAATCATCGTAAATAATTAAAACATCTTGTCCTTTACTCATTCATTCTTCAGCAATTGTAACTCCTGTATATGGAGCAATATATTGTTGTGGCGCAAGTTCTGAAGCACCTGCAACCACAATTGTGGTATATTCAAGTGCCTGTGAATCAGAAAGTTTTTGAACTATTTGAGCAACGGTAGAATTTTTTTGTCCAATTGCAACATAAACACATTTAACATTTTTACCTTTTTGATTAATAATAGTATCAATTGCAATGGCTGTTTTTCCGGTTTGACGATCTCCAATAATTAACTCACGTTGTCCTTTACCAATTGGTATCATTGTATCGATTGCTAAAATACCTGTTTCAAGTGGTTGATTAACTTCTTGACGTGACATTACACCTGATGCTCTTTTAAAAATTTCTGAACGGTGAGTTCCATCGATCTTACCTTTTCCATCAATTGGATTTCCTAAAGCATCGACTACACGACCCAAAAGAGCATCTCCTACTTCAACAGAGATAACTTTTCCGGTACGTTCAACATAATCACCTTCAGAAACTGAGTTAGCATTACCAAATAGTGCTACCCCGACGGTTTCTTCTTCTAAGTTTAATGCTAAACCATAGACACTTTTGTTAAAAATAACTATCTCGCTATTTTTAACCTTATCTAATCCGGTGACAACAGCAATTCCATCACCTACTGAAATTACACGTCCTATTTCAGAATAATCTACTTTAGATCCCATATTTTGAATGCGATCTTTAATAATTGCTGAAATATCATCTAATTTAATTGCCATTTACACCTCCTTTTCGTATTTTATAAGTTCATGTTTTAGTTTTTCTAAGTTGTTTTTGATATTCATTTCAACTGTTTCACTACGTGACACAATTTTTATCCCTGCAATTAAAGATGGATCAACATGATTGGTCATCTCAATGGTACGACGAGTTTTATTTTGAATTTTAGTTTTTATTTTTTCAAGTTGCTCATTTGTTAGTGGAAAAGCTGAAATAACATCAATAAAACGAATTCTTAATTCACGGTTTGAAAGTTTTAAATATTCGATAATGATTTTACGAATATATTTGGCAACCTTTCGCATTATTATAACTTTTAAAGCATTAATAATAATTCAATCAAAGTCCTTGAATGCTAAATCAACAGTTTTCAAACGTTCTTCTTCAGGAACAAACTCATCTTTAAAGAAATCAACAAACTCAGGATGTTTGCTAAAAATTTCTTTGACTGCTTCAAATTGGGTATGTAATTGTTGAAATTTATCTGCTTCATGAACTAAATCAAATATAGCTACAGAATAAGCTTGAATGTTCTTTTTAATTTGCATTATAAGTCTTCAACATCTTTATCTGTATTTAAAAATTGATTTACAATTTCATCTTGTGTTTGTTGACTAATTTCACGTCTAAGAATCTTTTGCGAAAGGTCTGTAGCTACTTCAACAATGTATTTTTTAGCATTTTGTTGAAATTCTTTTTGTTGTGCATTGATATCCAAAGCAGTTTCAGATAAAAGCCTTTTTGCTTCGGTTTGTGCTTTTATGGTATAAAATTCAGCAACTTTTTCAGCTTTTATTTTAGCATTTGTAATGATGTTATCTGCTTGTGTGTGGGCATTTTTAAGATTTTCATTTGCTTTATTAAGAGCTAAAATACTTGCTTCTTTTTGTCTTACAGATTCATCGATATTGTTTTGAACAAAATCTCTGCGTGCTTTCATCATTTTTTTAATGGGTTTATAAAAGAAAATTCAGAGAATAATAGCAACAATTATAAATGCAATAATAGTTGCAATCATAATTGGGATGCTAGGAAATAATCCTTCAAATTTTCCTGCTACAGCTTGTCCTACATCTGAACTTGACTCAAACTTTACTGCTGCAGCAACTGATGTAGTAATCATTTTCTAGACTACTTTACTTGCGAAAACGAATAAGATAATAATCGCAGTAACGAAAGCATAAATCGCAGCTGTTTCAGCAATACCAACACCGATAATTAACATAGTTCTTATTTTGCTTTCAGCCTCCGGATTACGTCCAACTGCTTCAGCTGCTTTACCAGCAGCATATCCTTGTCCAACTCCAGTACCAAGAACCCCGATTGCTGCTAATCCAGCACCAACTGCTACTAAACCTAAACCAATGTGTGTTCCTGCCTTAGATCCCATATCACTGGCAGAATTTGATATGGCTGTTTTTGCTGCAGCTGCAGCATTTGAAGCAGGTGCTGTAGTAGAGGTTGTTCCATCGGCTAATTTTGTAAGTAAATCTAAAATCATTTTATCTCCTTATTAATAAATCGATTGTATCTTTCTTTTGGTAAATTTCTTAAAGAATCTACTTTCAGAATTCTTTGTTTTTTTAGCTGGTTCTGTAGATTGCGATTCTATTGTTCAATATACAGCAGTCAGCATTGTGAAAATTAATGCCTGCAATATTCCATCAAATAAATCAAAGTACATATGTAGCAATGGTGTGAAATATATGGCAAAAATATTTTGAAATGCACTATTATCTGTGCCTAAAGCAACCTTAAATAAATATCCAAACATTGCATAAATTAAAACAATAATGGTTGATCCTCCAACTAAATTCCCATACATACGAGCACTTAAGGAAATAAGTGGGGAAAACTTACCAAAAATATCTCAAGGTGCTTTAATAATGGATCAATAATATCTTCAGCGACGGTATATAGTCCCTGAAAGAATAATTCCTAATCAAGTAGCAACTGCTAAGGTAATTGGAACACTAAATGCAGTTCCAATTGGTTCTAAACCGATAATTGAAACTCAGTTACCAACAAGTAAAAAAGTTGCTAAGGTAAAAATATAAAAACGCGAACCTGGTAGTTGATCACCAACTGTTTCTTGATACGAATTATCTATATATCCTAAATATCCTTCAGCAAGCTGAGTGATACCTTTAGGAGCTTGATCAGCACGTTGTTTGCGAACTTTGAAAAAGATAATTAATGAGAATATCGCGATAATTATCACTGTTACAATCAGTGAAAATAACTGAGGTAAATCAAACTTTCAAAGTCTTTGTTTAATTTCGTCCAATTTTGCCTCCTTTGTATTTTGAATAAATAAATGTTGCTATAATCACAAAAAAATTAAATCCTACGCTCCCAAAAAACACAAACATATTAATTGGTAGAGTAAATTCAGATAATCCAGTATATTTTTTTAATGCATATATTTTTAAATTAATATGATATATGCTTAAAATTACTGCAGTTAAATAAATAAAAAAGACAAACATCTTTAAAATATTTAAAAATATTAGTGATTTTCGTTTTTTTAATGGTATCATCCCGAAAATTCTTGTGATCATAAAAAGCAAATATGAGCTTAGCGCTCCAATCGCAAAACCAAAAAAACTACCTTTAAATCATATTGATAAGATACTAAAAATAACTGATAAAAACCCAAAAAGACTTCAAAATACTATTTCATAATCTCTTTGGAATTTATGCATTTTTCTCCTTGTTTTGCTGTTAGTTATTTTATACCTTTTTTAAAATAAAAACAAAAAAATTTTTATTTTTAATTTTAAATAGATAAAATAATTATATGAAACATCGTATTGAAAAAATGGTTGCTAATAATACTAATTATTCTCGTTTGATGATAAATAAAATGCTTAAAAAAGGTAAAATAAAGGTGAATGATATAGTTGTCTATAAAAGTTGTTATGTAAATGTTGATGATATCATCACAGTTGATAATCAGAACATTAATACAAAGTTGTTTTATTTAGCACTGAATAAGCCTAAAGGATATATTTGTGCAAATGCGGATGCTAAGTATCCAAGTGTTTTGCATCTTATTTCAGATTTATATAGGTTTGCCAAAAATATCCATACCGTAGGTAGACTTGATGTAGATACACACGGTTTGCTAATTATTACAAATGATGGTGCTTTTACTCATCGGGTGTTATCACCAAAAAACCATATTCAAAAAGTTTATTTAGTGCAAGTTGATAAAGAACTTGATGTATATATGATAGAAGTTTTTAAGCAAGGTATCGATATTGGTGAAGCAAAGGTATGTCAAAGTGCTAAACTAGAGATTATTGATCGATATAACTGCTATTTAACTATAAATGAGGGTAAATACCATCAAGTCAAAAGGATGTTTAATAAACTTGGTTACAATGTAATTGATTTAAAGAGAGTTGCTTTTGGTAAGTTTATATTGCCAGATGATTTATCACCAAGAGAATACATAAGCATTAATAAAGATCAAATAATTTAAAAATAACCCATTCTTGGGTTATTTTTAGTAAATTAAGCTGCTTGTTTAGCAGGTGTACTTGAAGCTTCGGATGATTGTCCTTGTGATTGTGCAGATGCTTGTGGTGTTACTGCCTGTGTATCAGTTGAAGTTGCTCCTTGTGGACTTGATCCTGATGCTTGTGAAGCTTGAGTTGTTGTGGAAGTTCCTTGCTCTGTATGTTGTTCAGAACCACTATTTTCTGTATGAGTGGCTGAAGCAGTTTGTCCTGATGATGTTTGTGAACTACCCGAACTAGATGCATCTGTTTGTCCTTGAGAAGTTGTAGTTCCAGTAGTCGATGAACTAGCTGTTGATGATGGATTTGTTGCAGTTTGTGCTGATTCGCTTGATTCACTTTGTCCAGGTTGTGCAGCAGGAGTATTACTTGTTTGGTTGTTTGAAGCAGTTGAACCACCTGAGTTTGGAACTTGTGCAGTGGTATTATGACTGTTGTCCTCCCCTGTTGAAGCAGATGCGTCAACTTCATTAGATTTTGGTGCAGTTTGGGTTTGTTGTTGACCTCCTGATTCACCATTACCAGAAAGTGTGTTTTTTGATTCAGTTGGAGTTTTAGGGTTATTTTCGGTGTTTTCGGTTTATGGTGACTTTGTTTGCTCACCTTGTCCACTAGCATTATCTGGTGTTTTTGCACTTTGGTTATTTTCTGCTGGTAAACTAGGTTGATCACTTGGTGCTGTGTTTGCAGGAGGTGTTTGTTCTTTTGGTTTCTGTGATTCTATTTGAGCATCTACTTTTGTTTTTAATTCTGTCAATTTAGTTAAATTAGTAGCAGAATTTAGTTCATTGGTAAATTCTGTTTTTTTACTTTCATCTTTAACTTGTGCAATTAGTGTTTGCAATAATGTAGTAAATTTGATTTCTTGAACTACATCAAAAAGATTTTGTGCAGTTTGAGTATTAAGTTGACTAAGGAATTTTTCTTTATTAGGATTTTGATCGTTTCAAGTTAATAATTCATCTAAAGCAGAATTTTTTTGCTCATTTAAAGCGCTTTGCACATCTGAATTAATTTGCATCAACTTACTTTGATCAAAATTTCTTGATTTTTGCATTTGATCAAGTTCTTTTTTGTTTGTTTCATAATTTGCATAACCAGTTGGTTGTAATGATTTACCTAATTCCAGTAATTTTGCTGTTTGTTTTGCTAAGTCAAAGTTTGAAAGCAACATTTCAAAAACTTGGTTATATCCTAAGTTAGAATGCACTAAATTATCTTTATCTGCATCAAAGTATTTTGAAATACTTTGGTAGTAATCTAATTTAAATTGACTATCATCTTTTAAAGTATCTGAAACAACTGATAATGCAGCGATTAAGAATACTTTTGATAAATTATTTCGATTAACTAATGAAGCATAAGAATCAATAAGAGATTTGATACTATCAAGTGTTAATAAATTATCTACATTTTTATCACGAATTAATGCCATAATCTTGCTGCGATCAGATGCAAATTGCAATTGGGCTATTTGTGGTTTTAAATATGCTCATACACTACTACGATACATATTATCATATGCAAGTTTATCAACTTGGAATTTTAATGTCATTACATTATCTAAATATGAATTAACAAAGACTTTATCTTCTGTTTTATCTGATGCTAAAGCATTTTTATATTTATTTGTACTATTTGTATCATTAAGAGTAGTATATGTGTTTTTAAGAATTGTTGCTTGATTCTTAGTGGTTACATCTTGAATAGATGCTAAAGCAGAAAGTATATCATTAATTTCTCTTAATATAATTTCTACATATTTAACTTTGTTTGCTATAACATCTGTATTTGCTGATGCGTTAGTTTGACTTTCATCTGCTGACTGTGTTGCTTGGTTTTGTTGTTGATTTTGCTGATTTTGTGTGTTTTCAGAAGTAGTATTTGTTGCAGGTGATGTAGAGGTTTGAGAGTTTTTTTGTTCATTATTACCTTGTCCTGCCCCAGCATTATTTGTAGCAGGCGTACTTGTAGCACCTTGTTTATCTTTAGTTTCGGTACTTGCTGCACCAGATTCAGTCATGTCTGATGGTTGTTTTGCATTTTCTGGTTGAGTTTTGTCTGCATTTATCTGTTTTTGTGAATTATCACTAGTTGTTTCTTTTACTGCATCTTTTTTATCTGTTGAACCAGATGCTGCATTTGACCCTGCTGCTTGATCTTTTGTATTTTTAGTTGCATCAGTTTTGTTTTCAGTTGTTTTATTATTAGTTTTATCTTCTGATGAATTATGTTCATCTTTTGTAATAAATCCAGGTGTGCCTAATTTATTATAAAATAGCATATATTGAACTTTATCAATATTATGACGAATTGTGTATAAATCGGGTTCGTCTTCTAATTTTCCATCGACTGTTTTCTTATCAACTTTATTAACTTCATCAATTGCTGCTTGACCAAAAAGTTGTGCTAATTTTAAAAGGTATTCTTTTTGTGAATTTAAGAGTGCTTTTAAGGCTGCTGTTTGTGAAGTCGATTCGGTTGCTTGTGCAATTTGATATTGTAATTTAGCATAAGAACCAAAATTTACTATGGTTAAATCGTTTGCACTTGCTTTTGGAGCATTATTTTGTGATAATGATGCTTCATAAATTGTTGCAAGTTGAGTCAATCTACTTACAGCTGCTTGGATGCTAGATAAATTATCAGTGCTAATTTGTTTGATTCTATCAAACTCAACTTGCATCTTTGTTTTATCCGCATCGGATAGTTTATTAATTGATTCTTGTAATTGTGTCCTAATTTTGCTTTCAGTTCCTTTTAGTCTTAAAACTGATTGATATTTTGTTAGATTAACATAAGTAAAATTCTCTGGTAATTTTATCGCATTAGCAAAATTGGTTTTAAAATCATTTGATAAACCTGAATCATTTGCTTCTTTAATAATTTGGCCTTGATAAGTTTGCAATGATAAATGATATATTACTTTTTGATGTAAGTTTTTAAAGTCATTTATAGTTGTCTTTGAATCAGTTGATGTAAGTTTGTTTAATTCAGATGTATATAGGTTTTTAACTTTTTCATCTGTAATTTTATTAATATCATCGGTTAAGGATTGCTTTTGTGCATCAAAACTGTTTTGTAAAGTAGTAAATAATGCTTGTTGTTTTGCTAAGGTATTTGCATAAAGAGCATTAAATTGGGTTCTTACAAAACTTGGTTCATATGCATCTCCATCATACATTTTATATGTTGCATCAACTAAATCTATGCGACGGTATGCAACTAAATCTGCTTCATCAAAGTTTGCTAAACGTGAAGCGATCAATCCTGTATGAGTCGCTACAAATAAATCAATGTATTTAGACATTACATTATTGTATAAAGTATTGTAATCATCATCGTTGCTGATTGTTGGAATATTCAATGAATCTAATGAAAGTGAAGGTAAGTATTTTTTAATGAAGTTGGTTAAACCTGCTTTTTTAGCAGCTAATCTTTTTGCTTCAAAGTCAGCAAGTGGTAATGATCTTAAATCATTTTCCATATGTGCTACGATAGAATTGAGTTCTTGTAAGTATGAAGCACCTGTTTTTTCATCAAAATCTGATCCTAATTTACTTTCAAAATCTGTAATTTGTGATTGATATGAACTCTTTTGATCGCTGGTAAAAGTAGTTGCTTCAGTTAATAATGCATGTGCATATGATAATAATGGATTAATCATTGATTCACTCAATGGTTGCACAAGTGCATTATATTTATTTTGATATTCTTTGTTTTTTGCACTATCTTTAATTTGTTTAACTACACTTAAAATTAAGTCAAGTTTTTGTTGATTCATAGACGCTTCTGATTTGCGTTTTTCTTCGATGTATTTTAATACATTAAGAAAATCATTGATTGATTCAGAATTTAAAATCATCGCACGAGCAGTATTCTTACTTGCTTGATCAAAAAGACTTTCAGTCATCTCAGTTGCTTCAAGTAAATATCTAGATTTTCAATATAAAACTTCTGCATCAGTTACATTAGATTTGGTTAAGGTATCTTTTTGTTGCATTTTAAGTTGTAATTTTTGTAAATCTAGTTTAAATTCAATAACTTTTTGATTAAAGTATGCTTGATTAGCATATTTTTGATTATTTAAATATTCACTTGATTTATCAAGGTTGAATTTAAAGTTAGCAAACTGTGTATCAATTGCAGTATTAATACGCGATAATACATCATCTAATGCTGATGAAGATGTAGTTAAAGCAGCAATTGTCTCATCTTTTACTTTGGTTAAATTGTTTTCATTTGTTGGTTTAAACTTAAGTACATCCAAATTGATAGTCTGTAACAATGCATCTAATAAAGTTGTTTTTCCTTCGATATTCAGCTTCTTATCATCAGCTTGTTTGGTAAAGTTTTCACTGTAAAACAATTTATCTAATAAATTAAGTGGTTGGTTGAACTTAGTAATAAAATTAGAAGTGTAAAGTCCTAATAATTTACCTTCGCTATAAATTCCATCTTTATGTAACAAACTTTCACTTAGGGTTTTAGAACTTTCAACTAACTGGTGTAATTTATCAACAACTGCTTTAGTTTCTTGTGCATCCTGATTTTTAACAGCATTAATTTGTGAGTTAACATTATCTAATTGAAACTTAATTTTAGCATCAAATTCTGCCTGAATAAAATCGTTGGCTTGCTTAAATAAATCTAATACTTTACGATATGAAGCATCAGAATATTGTAATGGGATTTTATGAAATTCTTCAACTAATAAATTACGATTAGCAACAGTTTGGATCTTTGGTACTACTGCTAAAAAATCATTAACTGCTTTTTCATACTTCGCTTGTGCTTCCTTGTTAGTTTTAACACCTGATGTAGCAACAGCAATTGTTAATGCTGCAGTAGCAGTTGCAGCAGCAAAAGCAACTATAAATGCTTGTTTTCCTACACGATGCTTTCTTTCTTTTTCACTGTGAGTATTTTTTTCACTCATATAAACTCCTATATAACTACCAATAAGGTATATTTAATATTTTAATATCTTAAATTATATTATTATATGTAAAAAAATACAATAAATAATCTGTGTTTTTAAATGTTGTGTTTTATCTGTTTTTGTATTTATATTTTTTGCGAAAATATGATTTTTATAAATTTGCAATTAGTAAATTTATAAAAATACCAAAAAATACAACTACTACTCTTTGATTACAGCATTATCGCCGTTTGAAACTAAAATACCTTTATCATTAAATGTGTCTGGCATTGCACCAAAAAGATTTGCAGGAAGGTTTGGATAATCTATAAATGGATTTCTAAATTGGTATTTTTTGAAAATTTCATTATTTCGGTTAATATCTACAGCATCAACTGGATCTTGCATATCTCACTTTAAAAGTGTATGTAAAAAATCATCTTTGATATAAGGAAAATTACTTATAAATAAATTATTAGATGCATCTGAATAAATATTTTTTTCATAATACATTAAAATAAAATATAACACACTACGAGCCACATCACCTTTAAATTTATCAATCACTTCAAACACCATTTGTCCTTTGTTATTTGTTCCAAGTTTTGACCCGTTCTTAAAGGTAAAAGTTACATTTTTTACTTCTCCAAAAGGAAAATTACCCCTTTTAGAGTTTACAAATGTATCTAATGGTCAAGTTACAAATGGATCGGGTTGCATCGGATCATCGCTTGAGTATCATTTTTCTGGTATTAAATGTCCACGCATTTGTGCAGTATTTTCAGATGATGAGTTAGCATTTTCTACAAAAGTTTGTTTTGAAGCAAAATTAGTTTTATCTGGTTGGGCTGTAAAAATATCTAAAATACTTTTATCTTTTTTATAATATAAATCTTTATATGCATTAGATTCATTATAAAAAGTTTTTAATGCTTCATATATAACTGAACCGTGTAAAATACCAGCCCGAATTCCGTGATGATGCATTTCTAATGCTCTTCATAAATCCATACCTTTTTTACCATCTGCAGATGCATAATAATTAGATGGTTTATAAACTAAATTACTTGTATCCGTCAAATTAATTGGACTTCTATCTTCTTCTGTTGTCACTGGGTTTGTTTTAGAACCTGGATTTGTTGTTTTATCAGCAGATTGTCCTGATGTAGTAGTTTGATTATCGTCTTTATCACCAGACTTTTTATCCACCTTACTCGGATGTGATGCACAACTGGTTGCTATTGCAGCTGCAGCAGGGATAAAAAATGATAATGATAATAATTTCTTATTAAATTTCATATACTTCCTTTATGAATTTAGTATCTCGGATGAACCATTTGATACTAAAATTCCTTTGTTTATAAATGGTTTAGGATTTTTTGAAAATAAATTTTCAAAAAGGTTGGGATAATCGATAAAAGGATTTCTTAATCCATAAACTCGATATGTTTCGTTATTTCGATTGATATCAAAAGCATCGACAGAGTCTTTAGTATCTCAATTTAAATAAGTTTGCAAAAAGTGTGCTTTAATATTTGGAAATGTTTGAGTGAATATATTAGTTTCTTTATGATAAATACTGTTATCATGGTAAATTGTAATAAAATATAAATAACTTCGCGCCACATCTCCTTTGAAAGCATCAATTACTTCAAAAACTTTTTGGCCCAGAATGTTTGTTCCTAATTTTGAACCATTTTTAGTTGTTAATTCTACATTTTTTACATTATCATGTGGAAAATCAGCACGCTCTGAATTTACTTTGATATCAGTTGGTCATACAAAATTCGGATCAGAACGCATTGGTAGGTTTTTATTAAACCAACTTTGTGGAATTAAATGCTCACGATTTGTACCTTTTCCTTCGGTATTAGCAGAGTCTCCACCTTGATAACTTTTATATTCATAAGGATCTTTACCGTTTGGATTTTCTGAATAAATATCCAATAAAGAATTATCTTTTTCATAATATAAATCTATGAATGCTTTTGAATCCTTATAAAATTCAGGTAGTTTTTTATATGAATCTTTATTTTGTAATTCATTTAAATGTGTTTTTTGCAGCTTGCTTAGGGCTTCTCAAAGTGCTTTTCCACTTTTTCCATTTGCTGCTTGATAATAATTATCTGATTTATATTTTAAATTTGATATATCAACTGGATTTGGGATTTGGATATTAATTTCTTGTTTTGGTTGTATCTGAACTGGTGTTGAATCTGCTTGTGTAGTTTGTTTTTGCACTTCAAAAACTATAGAAAAAGTATTATCTGAAAGTAATGTAACTTTTCCTTTGGAAATTTTAGCAACTTTAAAAAATAATTTAAATTGATTATTTTCAGCTGTATATCTTAAATAATCATTTGGTTTTTCGTTATTTTCTTGCTTTGGTTGTTGATCATTTACCATATTATATGTTTTATCTATATTGACATCAAAAATATTCCTTAAACTACGATCCCCAAGGTTTTTTCAGTTTAATGACTCATCTTTATTAAGTTTGATAATTTTCTTATTTTTCCAATCATAAACAATTTTTAAATCACTCGTAGCAACTTCATTTAATAAATCTTGCTTAAGCAATGAAACCATATCTAAATGACTTGAAACAAAGTTATCTAATTCATTACCACTAAAATTTCCTGATTCAGATTGGATCTTAGGAATCTTATTTTCTGTCTTTGGTTGCTGTTTATTCATGGGATTTTGAGGGGTTTGTTGTTTTTGGCCTCCTGATTCCTTAGGGATGCTTATTTCAGATGGTTTTTGTGAATTTTTGTCTGTTTTTTCTTGTGTAGAATTACTTTGACTATTGCAACTTGTTGCTATTAGGGTAGTAACTGACACAATAGTTAAAAAAGGTAATAAAAATTTCTTCATAATTCTCCTTATTACATCTTAATTATAAACTTTTATAAGCAGATGTGATTGTTTTGATTAATTATCCATATTATTTCGCATTTTAGTTAAATAATATAGACCGATTAATGCAGAATCATCACCGTGTTGATCAAAGATAAGTTTGACATCTTTAAAATGATTAGGATCACTAATTAATTTTGCTTTTTCAAATGCATCTGTTACAAAATCTTTTTGAGCAAGTGCTAAACTTCCGCCAATATAAAAATCATGTGGAGCCAACAAAGCAGCACAAGTAGCAAAAATATTAGTTAATACATCAGACGCTTCTTTAATTAAATTCATGGCTTTAGCATCGTTATTTTTAGCTAATTCAAACACCTCTTTTGCTGAATTTGCTATTAATAATGCTTTTGCCTTGGTTTCAATACCACTACCTGAACAATGTAACTCTAATGCATAAGGATTTTTAAGACGATGTTCTTGATAAAAACCGATTTTGCTTGCAGGTAGTTGGGCAATTTCTTGTGCATAATAATCACGTCCATGATAAATTTTATTATCTATAATCAGTCCTGCACCAAAACCTGTACTGATAGTAAAAAATTGACTTATTTTATCTGAATTAAATCCATTTGCTTTTACATGATTTGCTAAGGCCATAACATTTGCATCATTTTCAAAAACAATATCAGAAAGTGTGCGTGTTTGCATAAGATAACTTCTTACATCAAAATTTACTCAACTACCTGCTAAGTTAGGACTCTTTAAAACAATACCATTTTGATAATCAGATGGTCCCGGAATGCATAAAGCAAGATATTTAATTTCATATTTTTTAATTTGTTCGATTATTCAATCACAAGTTTTTTCTGCTGATAGATAATCAGTTTGTGTTTTGCTCTTTTTGATAATGTTTCCATATTTATCAAATACAGCAAAGCGAGTATTGGTTCCGCCAATATCAACAGCAGCATATTCAGAATTTTGTAAATGTTCTTTCATATTTTAATTTTACTTCATTTATTTTAGATATTTAAAAGTTTCTTTTAAATATCATAAAATTCTTTATTTGCTTAAAAATATGTGAAAAACTGCATTGTAAATTAATAGTGTTCATAAGAAAAATAAATAAAATAAAAATTATGTTATTATTCTTTTGTGCTATAATTTATAAGCAATTAACGAATTGCCCAGGTGGCGGAATGGTAGACGCAAGGGACTTAAAATCCCTCGGTCGCAAGACCGTGCTGGTTCAAGTCCAGTCTTGGGCACCAGGATTGTGCGTCCTTAGCTCAGCAGGTAGAGCAAATGGCTTTTAACCATTGGGTCAGAGGTTCGAATCCTCTAGGACGTACCATTTCAAGTAATTGACCAAAGGCCTTTGGTCTTTTTTTATACAAAAATATGTCTAAACCTATATTCTAGACTTAAACATATTTATTTAGATGCGATAATATTATTTTTTTAATTTTAGGTATACTTTCAAATCATTGTTCATCAATGAATATATATGAATATTTAATATGTTTTAAAAGACGTTTTAAAAGTCTACCAACCTTTTGCTGATCTAAATAATTTTTATTTATTAAGTTCATAAATTCAGTATTTATTAGTTCGTTTTGTCTTTTTTGACTTTGCTGTATATCTTTACTATTAATAACATTCAAACGGTTATTTTTAATAAATTCTGGATTTTTAAGAATAATAAAAGCTAAAGTTGTTTTGGGTTGTGAATTTAGAATAAAATTCATCAGTGGTTTATACCATATGTATCATAAAAATTTTTGTTTTTGGTTAAAAAACTGCATTTTTTCAAGCACATTATGAGCAATAAGTTCTTCAATTAAATGTCGATCAATTACAGAACAATCATATTTTTGCATCATCTGCTGTTGTCTAAGTCGATCAGTAAAAAAAGTTCATTGATATTTAAAAGCATTATCTTTTAAATCTTTTAAACATTCATTATATGGTTTTATTATTTTACTGCGATCATTTAGAATTTTAAAATTATTAGGAATTCAAAAATCATCTAATTTTGCTATTAAAGTTGATTTTCCTGAAGCCCCCATACCGATAAATGCTATTGAAAGTTGCTTGTTTTTACTAATAAAAAATAAATATAAATAAATAATTTGATATATTAAAATTAAAATTATTTTTGATATATCTACTATTTTTAAAGAATAAAAAATAATTGCAAAAATACTAGATAAAAATGTTAATATATATGAAAATCTGATTCCAAAAATTAACATCAAAATAAAGATAATATAAATGCTTTCTGATATACTAAAAATTACTTTCGAGACTATATCATAGGTAAAAAAGTAATTTTTTGAAGTATTTTTAAACCAAAAACTTAAAAAATAAGTTAAATTAAAAATTAGAATAAATAAAATTATTAAAAATAAAATAGAAATAATATTTAACCGATAATATATAAATTTATTTCCTTTATTAGTTTTATTCCATCTTATTAATTGTTTTAACATTGATAAAGTTAGAATAATAAAAGTTATTAAAGTAGTAAATAAATTAATATAATTTTTATAAATTAAATGGAAAATAAAATTAATAACAAAATCAATAATAAAGTATATAAACGATAGAATATTCCTTTTAGCACTATTATATAGTGCTAAAAGATAAATAATGCTACTTAAAGCATAAATTATTAAAATAGTTAATTCATAACTATTTTTATAGATTTGTATTCGTTTTAATGTGATATTATATAGCATTAAAAACACTATAATTGGATAAAAAAGCAAAATGATTCATAAATGACTTTTTAACATAATAAAATTATAATAGTTTTAAAAAGTTGTATAAATAAAAGCAAGTTAATTTGCTTTTACCAGTTTATAATGCTCATTCGATATTTCTTCAAGTAGTTGGTTATCAATCATTTTATCGATTACTGATTTTATTTTATTTTTAGTGTTCACAGTTAATGCTTTATTGTTAGTTCGTGAAAGAATTTCAGTGCTAATACCTTTAAAATCAAACACATTAGCATATTTAAATAGTGTCAAAATTAAATGTTGAAGTTCATTATTATGAATTTCATTTATCGGTCTGCGTTCATCATCTTCATCTGATTGTCTAAAGATGAATTTAAAATTTTCTGAATCAGGATAAACAAATTCATCAGAATCTAAAATCAAATTATATCTATTTATTATAGACTGAGCAAAATCCTTTACTTTATTTGTTGTAGAATTTTCTTCTAATAAAATTTTTACGAAGGCAAGGAATTTATTGAATGTTAATGCTCCTGATTTTTCAAAAATTTTTAGCAATATTTCCTTACATTTTAATTTATTTCTCAAGCTAGAATGTAAATTAAATTCTACTTTATAGTGTCTTGCACTTTTTTGTATTGGTCAATATTTTTCAAAAATTTCAACATTAGGAATTTTATTTTCTTTTAAATATGTATTTACTAATGATTCTTGATGGACATTATTTGCTATTTTAGGTATACCTGTTTCTTGTTGCGATTGATTTGTTTTTGACATTTCTAATTCTTTTAATTTATTTAATATTTTTTGAACTTCACGATCCGGATTATTAAATCAATCAGTAGACCAGATGCGATGGATTATCCAACCACGTGTTTCTAAGACTTGTTGCCTTAAGCGATCTCTATCACGAGTTGATTTAGAAGAATGATATAAAGCCCCATCACATTCTATACCTAAAATAAACTTGTTTGTTTTAGGATTTACAATTCCTAAATCAATTCGATACCCTGAAACTCCGACTTGGGTGCGAACCATCAAGCCTTGCATTATTAGTTTATCATATACTTGTTTTTCAAAACCTGAATCAAAATATATACTTACATCACCATTATTACTATCGTTATCACTTAGATTAGAAATACCAAATTCTGCATTTTTAATAAATTGCTCTAAGATTTTTATCCCACGACTTTCACTACGGAATCAGTCTATTTGCGAACTTGTGAAATTAGAAATTATATGCATTCCAATTTTAGAACGAGTTATTGCAACATTTAAACGTTTATAACCTGAATTACTTCGATTTATTGCACCAAAACTTGTTCCAAAACGATCCTTTGAAATTCTTTTTGCTTCAATTATGAAGATAACAATATCTCTTTCATCTCCTTGAACTCCATCAATGCTTTTAACAAAAAATGGTTCATCTTTATTTTTTTCAAAGAAATAAGCTAATTCAGGATTGCTTTCTCTAAATTTTTCAATTTCTCTTTCAACTTTATCTAAGATATTAACATTAAATACAACAATACCTACAGAATACTTATCTCTATGAGTTTCAATAATATCTTTAAGAAGTTTTTTAGTTTCTTCAATTAATACAAAAATATCTTCTTTTTTATTAAAAGTATCATTTTCTGCATAAATAAAGTTTAATCCCTCAAATTTTTTAGGGTTTCTTGAGTTAGGAAAGGTTATTAAATCTCTATAAATCATTTGATTTGATGTATGAATTAGTTCTTCGAATTTTGAACGGTAATGTCATTTTAGTCTTATCGAATCATATCTAGAAGCAACAAAATCAAGTAACGAGTCGTAACCAGATGAAATATCTTCACTTTCTTCATCAATATAAGTTTCGGATATGAGTTGTTTTTCAAAGAAGTCGGAAGCAGGCATTTGTTCTTGATCACCAACTATTATAGCTTGTTTAGCACGAAAAAGTGAACAAATTGCTTTTTCAGGTTTTATTTGAGAAGCTTCATCAAAAATCACTGTATCAAATTCAAAATCAATATCTTTAAATAAATTTGATACCATTAAGGGTGATAATAATAAACAGGGTTTTACATCTAATATAAAGTTATATGCTTTTTCAAAGATTTTCTTAAAAGGTAAAAAATTTCTCTTCTTTTGACTTTCTGCTTTAATTATTCTATATTCAGGGTTATTTCTAGATAAACTGAGTTTATAACTTAAATATTCATCATTTTTTTGTTTAACTTTTTGCTTTGAAAATGAAAGACATTCGATTTCTTTTTCACGTAATATATCAAGGTGTGTAGATAGAAATTGTGCTTGATTTGTTTTTACTTCATTTCATAATATACTTTGAATCAATATTTGATAATTTTTGCGTAAATAAATTTCTTGAAAATAATTTGTTATTTTGTTATTAATAATTGCATTTACAAATGAATCTAAGTTTATATATTTAAGTTCACTTATAGCTCAATTTAATTCAATATATGGTTCCAATGTATCATAAAAATTTTTTTGTAATGTTTGTATTTTTGATATTAATTGTTGGTAATCATAATTTGCATAATCAATTTGTTTTTTATCAAAAAATGAGATAAAGAGGTTCCAATTTGAATAAAATTTTTCAAAATCATTAATCATCTGATTAATATATGATAGGTTAGTCAAAAAAGAAATATAACCATTACTTTCTGTATCATTAAATTCAATAATTTTATCAAAGACATCAATTAATTCATTTAGTTTGTCAACATCATCTATAACAGATACACCTAACTTATTTCAAATTTCTTTTATATCTAAATTATTTTTTAAATATTGTGCAACCTTTTTGTATAAATTTGAAATCCCTTTATCTTGCTTAGATAAAACTTTAAACGATGACTTTTTAAGTAATTTTTTAGCGTATTTTCATGCTGATGAAAATATTCTAGTTCATGAGTTTTCTATGCTAGGTATTTTACTATTAATTTCTTGTATCTTAATTTGTTGTATTACATTAACATCAACAAAATGCTCAATAAATTCATCTAATAACTTGTTATTTTCACTTTTCTTATTAAATATGGTTTTTAAATTATCATTAATTTGTATAAATTCTGCATAGTTTGCAAATTTATATAATTGAATGTTATATTTTGTATATAAATTAAGTTGCATAAATATTTTTTGAAAATTGTTAATAAAAATATTTGAAGGTTTTAATAAAATATTATTAAAATATTCATTAATATTAGCAAAATTATTAATAAGGTTTCAAATACTCTCTTTTAATGACTGATATATTTGTTGGTTTTTTTGATTTATATTTAAACCATATCATACCGATGCTTGCATATCAAAATTTAATTCTTTATATGCTTTATAAAAACTATCTATTTTTTCAAGAATATTCTCATGTTCATTAAGTGACAATTCTGAGAAATTTCCTGTATAAAATTCTATATCAGGATAGTTTTCTAACTTATAATATTCAGAAATATATTCATATAAATTTAAGTTTTGTGGTTTTCTTTTTTTAATAAGTATTTCACCATATGCATCTAAAATGTCTTTGCTATTATTATGTTTTGCTAATAATGCATCAGTTTTTTCACTATCTAATTCATAAAATTTTGAATCTTCTATCGATGTTATTATATCATTAAGTATTTTCCTTTTATCAAGATCGCCATCGTGAATTGCAACTACATATTTTTCTAAACCTATTTTTTTAAGATTATTAAATACAACCTGCAATGCTGTATTCTTTTCTGCTACAAATAGTACTTTTTTATTTCTTGCAATTAACTCAGTAATAATGTTAGTAATTGTTTGTGATTTTCCCGTCCCAGGAGGTCCTTGTAAAACAAATGATTTACCTTTAATAGCATTTTGAATTGCTATTTCTTGAGATGAATCTGCATCTAGTCCACGATATTCTGTATTAACATCAATATGTGAATTAATGTTGTCAGAATTAATGGAACTAATATCATAATTACTTAAATCTCCTTTACCTTGAAATCCTTTGTAGAAATTGCTTTCAATAATTTTTTGACTATTCTTTTGGATATCTTCATATATAACAATCTTAGTGAAATCAAATGTAGAAATATAGCAATAATCAATAATTTTTCATCTTGTATCGTTAGGATATGAATTCAATATTTTAGAACTGAGTTCTTGGTATTGGGTATATAAATCTAAATTCTCATCAAGATTTCACTCCACAAAGATACCAAAATCTTCTTTCAATTTTAATAAAAGTGATTCATTTATTATTACATTACTTGTGTCTGTAAATTCAATCTTTAAGATATTTTCTTGTTTTTTTAATGTAATTGGAATAAATAAAAGCGGTGAATAATGGAATACATCAGAGTTTGAATCTTCATATCATTTTAATAACCCAATAGTAAAATAAAGAATATCAATAGAATATTCGTTTTTAAAGGTTTCGACTTTTTTATAAATGTTTTTTAATCTTGCATCAATTTCTTCGGTTTCTGAATTTGTATAAAAAATATTCGACTTAGTGTTATATTGTATTTGTGAAGATTCGTCAATTGTTTTTATTTTGAATACTTTATTTTCTGTGTTTTGAAAAATGGATAAAATTTCTTGAAAGGTCGGATTAATAATTTGAATTTGTTGTTTATTTTTAGTTTTAAAATTTGTGCTTTCACCTAGTGGATCAACTTTAAAAGTTATTGCGTTATTTCTGTTCGATAAATCCAATAATTTTTGTTTTCATTTCCTAAGATTAACATCAATATTAGTTTGATTTTTCATAAATATTATTATAGTTTTTTTTTTTTTTTTTGCGAAATAGAAAATAACCTATCTAAGTGATAGGTTATTTATCCTCTCTTTGGCTGGTAAATAAATCAAAATCATTTGCCTCATTTTCAACACCATCAACATAATTGAAATCATCTAGTTTTGGTAAATCACGTAAAGTAGAAATTTTAAAGTGATCATAGAATTTATTTGTTATCCCATATAATATTGGTCTACCAGGAGTTGGCGAAATACCAACCTCTTCAATCACACCTTTAACTAATAAAGTATTAATTACCTGATCAGATGCAGTTCCTCGCACTTTGTTAATTTGACTACGGGTTATTGGTTGTTTATAAGCTACAATTCCTGCTACTTCAATAGCAGCATTTGATAAACGATGTGGACTCACAACTGATACCATCTTAGTTATATATTCTTTAACACTTTCACGGGTAGCTAATTTATATATTTCATTGAATACTACAACTTTTAAACCACGATCTTCAGAGTTGAAATCCTTATGAAAATCTGCCATTACTTTTTTTGCTTCGTGTAAGGTATTTAAGTTAAATATTTCTTTAACTTGTTCTAAAGTAAGTCCATCATCACCTTGAATATATAAAAGTGCCTCTAATATTTTATTCTTCATTGAATTTTTCTCCTCTGGTTATTGAAATTGCATCAAATTGATTATCTTGTTTGATTAGTAAATACTGTTGTCTTGCTAAATCTAAAACTGCAATTAAGGTAATAACAAAGTGATTTAAGGTTGGTTGATTAAATACCATTTCAAAAGTTAAGGTTTGGTGTTGTTTTAATAAATTCTTAATAAACGGAAATTGATCGGATGGTGTTAAATTAAACTTTTCAAGTTTGGTTTGTCTTAAATGCTGTGCATAAACTCTTTCAAACATCTTACGCAGAACATTAATTAATTTTATCGGATTTGAATGTCCATCAAGTTTTGCTGAATCACTGTCTTGAATGTATTCATCAATATTACTTGCTTTTTTAATATAAATATCAGCGCGCTGGCTTTGAAATGTTTTTAAAGCTTCGCGAACCTGACGAAACTGCTCATATTCAACTAAGTCTTGAATAAACAACTTCTTTTCTTGTTCTATTTCTTCATCGACTTCGTCTGGACCTTGTAGGATCATCTTTGCTTTTAGGTTAATTAAGGTTGTAGCCATTACTAAATAATCGCCAGCAATATCAATTTCTGCTTCTTTTAAATGATTAATGATTTGAATATATTGAGTTGCTAATTCGATTAAATTAACTTCCATGATGCTTATTTTCTTCGCTTTAATTAACTCTAACAACAAATCAAGTGGTCCATCAAAATCAGCTAATTTGAAATTATGCTCATAAGAATAGTTAAGATTTTTATTTTTTAATTTCATCAGTATATCCTAACTTTGCAGCAATCATATCTTTTGCTTTTGTTGCAATTATTGCTGGTTCCTTAGTAATATTAGTTTTGGCTTTTAAAGTAGTTAAAAATGAAACTGTAACTTTGATTCTGCCATGACGTTTGAGACTAAAAGCATCTAATGTATTTGAGATAGCAACAGGAATCACATCCATATATGTATTATTGGCCATTTTATAGATACCTGATTTAAAATCACCTAATTTCTCTTCTTTAATGCGGGTTCCTTCCGGAAAGACAATTCCAAAAGTTTTTTGATTTTTGACAAAATCAGTAAATTCATCTAATGTACGAAGACTATCGCGGATATTTTTGTTATCTATAAAAAATGAATCAAGTAGTTGCATTGATTTATAAATAGTTTTACTTTTTTTCAATCCTTCTTTACCAATAAATGTAGGGACACGAGGCTTATCAATAAATTCTTGATTTGTTTGTTCTAATGCAGCAATCAAAACTAAGGCATCAATATATGATTTATGGTTAGGGGTTAAAATAATTCCACCATTATTTGGAATATTTTCAATGCCTTCAATAGCCAAATCAATATTATAAATTTTAATTAATTTCTTAGCAATTTTTAGAATAAACTTATAGCGTTGTTCACGAGAAACTAATTCAGGTGTTTTTTTATACTTACGCAGCATTGAACCAAGTTTCAATCAACGACGCAATCATGCTAAACATGTAGCAAGAAACTTAATTCTAGTATCTATTGTAAATTTCATTTATTCCCCCATATTAATTACAAAAGCAACCAATATATCTTTTTCATGCGAAATTGTAATAATAAAATCTTTAAAGATTCATCTATTGTTTATTTTTTTTATATCAATTTCTTTAAATTTATAATATTGATTATCTGCTTTAAAAATAGCTTCCTTTATTGCTCAACTTCGTGCTAAAAATAATTGCTTTTGTTTTTGTTTAAGTTTATCAAATTTAACTAATTCATCTGCAGAAAGCAACCTATCAATAAAAGAATTACTTTTGTTTACAAACCTGGAAATATGTGTTATATCAACACCTATTTTCAATTTATTCATATCTTAAATTATATTATAAAATTAGGTTTTTTAGTGTATAAAAATAAGCTAATTTTAATATTTTTTGCTTTTAAATTTATGTGTTTTGTTATTAAAACACAACAATATTAATATTGTTGTGTATATTTTATACTCGATCACCATATTTTGTTAAAAGTGTTTTGTAAATATTTTTAGTTTGAGTTTTTGTTAAATTTTCATCTATAAAAATCTTTTTTCCTTTATTAAAAGTAATTACAGTTAATTTTACATCTTTGTATAAAAAGTCTTTTTCATATTGTGGTGAACTTTGATATAACCAAAAATCTTCCACATAATATAAGTCATTTGGACTAACTACATCAAATATTAAATGAGTATCTGATTGGTGTGTAGGATCTGGTATAAGATATTTTTGATTGTATTTGTTTTTATCGTTTGGATCGAGTCAATATTGAGCTATAAGTAAATTATTTTCTTTAAAGAAAGTTTCAAGGTTTTGGTTATTTAAAAAAATATTAGAAAATTTTTGTAAATTAAGTTCAAGAATATCTTTTTCATCTAATTTTCGAATATCAAAATCTAAACTATATTTTTTACTATTATATAGTTCCACAAATAATTTACGATCAAATTTATTAAGTATTTTTTTCTTTAGGTCATCTAGTGTCTCAATAATAAGGTATGGCTGCTTAAATAAAGGTATCTTATCTTTGTTTCAAAGATAACTTCAATACTTACCAAAGCGGTCTTGGTTAGATACTATTTTATTTTGCTTTTGATATCACTCGAGTAAATTATTAAATTCATTTGTGGCATTAATCTCTGCTTTATTTTCCGTCGGTTTTTTTGTTTCAACATTTGAGCAAGCAATTAAAATAGGTGCAATCATTGATACAGAAACAAATAATATCAATCACTTATGATGCTTCATTTATTTTACCTCATATTTTTTTTCAAGAAATTCAAAGAGATCTATAACTTCTTGCTTAGTTAAGTGATCATTTACAATCGGATTAATTTTAATATTTTTATTTATTACAGCAGAATCCATAAATGATGCACCTCCACTTGCAGGTTGGTAATACCTCGCAGGTTGCAATTGTCCAGTATGTACTTTAATAAACGAGATTTCATCAGGATTACTTCTAGGATTATATATCAAGTAATCTATTTGGGAATAGTCAATACGATAGCGAGCATGTCAAGATGTAGAAAGAACCAAGTTTTTTGTCTTAAAAAATTCATCTATTTTTTGATTATATAAATATTGTTCTTCGAATTTTTGTTCATTATACTTATTTATTTGCTCTTGTGTCATATTATTAGGATTAATTTTTCAATAATTATTGATATTAAAATCCCTCTCTTTTTCATTTAACCTTAAAAACATATTGTATATTTTCTTATAAAAATCTAGTGAAAACCTACTTAAATAATCATTCCGAACTTGATTGGAACTTGTAAATATTGTAAAATTATTCTTTAATAAGGTTTCAACACCATACCCACCATTATTTTCACCAGATTCTCATTTTAACATAAAAAAATCATATGGATTTCTTTTTATATTAGTTTGGGTTTGGTAAAGATCAAGTAATTCAGCAAATCTTAAACGATAATCAATATTTTCATCGTCGTAATTTATAGAAACTTTGTTACTAGAGCAGGATAAAGCTATTAAAGAAGTTGATAAAACAGAAGATGCTAATATAGTTTTAAATGTTCTTTTCATTTATCAAGATACCAAATATGTCATTGCAATATTATCATCAATAGAATTTTCAAATAATGAATCTTTATATTTTACTACCCTTGCTCGATATAAACCTGATATATTTGCATTATGGATTATAAGTTCATCTGTTGAATCTTCTGTAATTATTTTTTAATTTGCTTTCAATTCCCATTTTTATCTTTATATTCTAAAATTAAATCATAATCAGAATATAATTTTTGTTCTTGTCTTTTTAGGGTTTCATGTAATTTAAGTTGGCTGTCGTTTTTATGTGTACCACTTCACACTAAATCTGCAATTCCTGTTCCGATTGCAAAAAATGGAATTAAATATAGATATCAACTAAAATTCGAACTTGGTTTATTTTCTTTATTTTTAAGCAATCCAGCATTGAATAATCACGAACTAGCTACTCTTATGTTTTGTCCTTTATAAGCATAAAATTCTTTTGTTGCTAACACAGTTCCGTTTGTTTTTTTATCAATATTAGCAATTGTTAGATTATCAAACGCTTTAAGCATCTTTTCAAAATTAGGAATACCAGCTCCATATTTTAGTGAGTACCCATTACTTTTATAAGCTATATCATTATTATTCGGAATTCAAGATGCCACAGCTAAAATTGCTTTAATTGCTTGAATTCTATAATTATCATTATTAATTAAACTTTTCTCTCTTAATAATGTAGATATCAACCCTGAAATAATTGGTGCTGCATAACTTGTACCAATTTTATTATATTGACTATCACCATAACCCAATATTTTTCTTTTATATAAATAACCTGGTGCAACAACATTAGGTTTTGCTAAGTTTTTATATTTATCAAATAATAGATAATTTGAATATCGGGCAATATTATCAGATGATATTCCACGATATGAATCATATTCTAATGCTCCGACTACAATATTGTTAATTGATAATGATTTTGAATTTATTCATTCATTTCCTTTGTCACGGTTATCATTATCATTCCCGGATGCAAATACATTTATAATTCCATATTTTCTTGAAATACTATCCAAAAGTAAGTTATTTTCATTATATTCGCTACCTAATAAATCATAAATCGATCCATAACTATGATTTATAACTTTTACACCATTTTTAACAAACCATTCAAGGGCGCCTTCTCATTCTTTATCAGTTTTAAAACTACTAAAATACATTTTAGCGTATCTGTCAAATCCCTGACTACCAGCTGCAATCAATGGAACCTCTTGAGAATGATGGTTTAATTCAAGATTTTTATTTGTTATTAGAACCTCATAACCTCTGTTTAAAAAGTCATTATCCATAGTTTCATCAAATTTTCCACCAACTTCTAAAATTCCAATTTTAGATGTGGGTATATAACTTCTATGATTTTCTCGCTCTTTTTGTTTAATAAAATCCATAAACAAATCATTATTATTATTTATTTTTCTATAAAGTTTATAATATGGATCATATTGATTACTATTGCTTAGTTGTACAACACTTTGATCAAAAAGAACAATTCCTAATATTGAATCAAGTTTTTGTATTTTTTCAACAAAATTTTTTCGTTGTTCTTCGTTTTCAAAATAAAATCAAACAAACGGTGCTAACGAAGAAGTTTTAACATCTTTAAAAATTAGATTTGATTTTTTGATTTTTTCAATGAAATCTTGGTTCTTGTTTTTTAACAAATCCTCCAAATCATTTTCGCTGTTTTTGTCAAATTCATGTTTTAAAATAATTTTCAACTCGAAATTTTTAAGTGAATTAATTATAGTCGGATCAGAAGAACTTGTCTTTATTCTAAAATTCCTCACTTGAAATTTATTATTATGATAATTTTCAAATCATTTAATATCAGATTTTCCTTTTTCTTTAACTGAAAAAATCACTGTAGATGCTAAAACTAATGCAGTCGTAGGTAAAGCTCATAATAACATCTTTAATTTACTAAATCTTTTCATTATCAATTCCTTTCAGTTTTTATTATTAAAACAATATACTTATAATGTTCTAAATATAATTTCTATCATTATTTTAACATAAAAGCATATTTTTGTAGAAATATTCGTAAATTGAATAAAAAAATGCCCCTTAGGCATAGTTCTTTGAAAACTGAATAGTAATTATAATTCATTAAAATGTCTTGAATACATTTACTTTTAAACCTATCAATTTATTAGTAATGGTCAGCT
>NZ_JBTHHI010000009.1:0-35609 GCF_054353835.1 Mycoplasma sp. 5912
CAAAAAATCTCTCATCTTTTCACTTCCTTAGACTCCATCCTTTCACTTCATCAGCGTAAGTTAACTATGCTCAAGAATCTTAAGAAAAAATTGTTAGAAAAAATGTTTGTTTAATTCACCAAACACAAAATAATTAAGTATTTAATTTATATCATAATATAGTAATATAATCATTTACTTAAATGTTAAATTGTTATAAAATATCCTAATTAAGAGGTTAAAATGAAAAAGAAAAAATTTTATTTAAGTATTTTAAAAGGAACAGTTTTTGTTTTACCAATTACAACCATTGCAGCATCTGGTTGTGATTTATTAAATTCAGAAAAACAAGATAAGCAAGAACCTGGTGTTATTCCTATTAAGGGTAATCCCGAACCCTTACCTGTTAATCCATCTCCGCTTCCTGCTCCATCTCCAATTGAAAATCCTTCTCATCCCAATCAACCTGTCGAACCTATTGGAACTATTAAACCACCAAAGCAAAATGTTTCAACACCAACAGAACCAATAGAACCCCAAAAACCTATCGATACAAAACCTGATGATGGCGAAAAACAACCCCCTATAAAATCAGGCGGTGAAAATAAACAAAGTCCTTCTGATAACCAACAAACACAGCCTGAAAATCCGGACCCTGTTCCAAAACAAGAACAAAAGCAAAAACCGGAGCAACCTAAATCAAAAACTGATAACGAAACAAGTGGTGGGATGCAAAATCCAACACCTTTACAAAAAAAAGATTTTCTTTTTGGTAACATCCTTAAAATTCAACCTAATGAAGTTTATTGAGCAAACGGACTTAGTCAAGAACAAAAGGATGTTGCATTAAATGCTTATAATAAACCTTCGGTTTCTAATATTGAAGATATTAAAGAAAAAACAGATAATACAGGAAGAAAATATTTAGAATACCAAGATCCTTTTACTAATGTTTTATTTAGAGATTATGCATATCCAATCGAAGGTACAAAAGATTTTAGATACCTTCTCGGAAAGCACGGATTGATTGCTTTAGCACAAGAATTTAAACGTAAAGTTCCCTTTGGCCCAGAAGTATATGATTTGCAGGCTATAAATATTGATGATTTTAATGTAATCAATGCACAGGCAAACGGATTATACATTCCAAATATTAAAAATATTTTTATTAACGGTAGTAATTATGCTGAAAAGGGATTTAATGAATATGAAATAATTGGTGGTCTAATGCCAACTATTTTCCATGAATATATGCACCATTGATCAGATTCATATTCTGAGGCAACCTTACCTAGCACACCAACTGCTTTAATAGATCAAAGAATTAGAGAAAACACTAAGTTTGCTACTATCATTTACTATAATCCAGGTTTAAATATTGAAGAAAATGACAACAGTCACTCACATGGACTAAAACAATATTGAAATTCTTATTTTGCTAATAATTTCTATAAACTATTAAATTATGATGTTGATGAAATCGGATATATTTCTGATGAAGATGCTGCGATATTTAACAGATTTAATGATGGAACATTTATGGATAATCTAGATAATTTCCTATTTAGACGTCTTTCTCCTCGAGACATCTGAGAAATAGCAAATGATGAAAATGCACCAAGAAGATTACAAAGATTTCAAGGTGTTGATAATTTTTACTACTCACCATCCTTAGCTTTTAAACTTGATTATGGAAGATTAAAATATAATTATTCATTAACCGAGTTGGTTCCTCGAGAATACTCTAAATATGCTTTTGAATCATATTTTTCAATCAATGCACCAAATCAAGCCGCATATAATGACACACAACAAAAAGCAACAATTAACTGATTCGGTGTTCATTATTTTAAAAACGATGGAAACGGAAATATTTCAAAATACTTCAGTCCTTCTGCGATAGCTGAAGATTGATCAAAAGTATATATGAACAACTTTGATAGCAGTTATCGCCAAGGAACTTTCTTGAATGGATATCGAACTTTAGATGGACAAAATGACACTAGAGTAGTAAATGCGACTATGACACCTAACTCTGTATTTGATATACGACCATATATTTTTGAAAGAGATTATCCGGTAGGTTATGACATTTTAGGTCAACCAGTTTATGAAAAAAGACTCTACCATTTACCTGAAAGAAAAACAATCAACCGTTCTCAAAAGTTTTATGATTTATTTTTAGCGACTATGGGATACGGAAAATCAATTAATCAGATGTTTTATCAAAACCAATGGGGTTGAAATAATAAGCAAGTTTATGTCGATGAGACTAAAGCAAACCAAATCAAATTCTCAGGTTTTCTTCCGACTAAAAAATACACCGGTTTAGTTTTAAAAGATCCTAGCTCTACAAACTATACCAAAGCTTATTTCAACTATTATGATACATTTTCTTTCTTTGGACATAAAACTCTTGATACAGGTGCAACAGTAGTTAAAAACGGGTATATAACCGATGATCGCAAGGAACAAATTGCTAATCGTATTTATCCTGGACACAGTAATGATACATCGATGCCAGAATTAAACAGAGCATATTACAGTTATATTACTAAGGATTTTGTTAGTGTAAAACATGATCAACAAGTATTTTTATGAGAAGATAAAAACAATGATGGACAAGTACAATCTGATGAACTTAATACTTCTGATATTAGTTTACCAAAAAACAGATGAGTTACATCTGGTCGTGCCTGAAATACTAGTCAACCAGCATTTAAAAAGTTTAAGTTATCACAAAATGCAGATGGAAAGGTTTATATTAGATTAGCCTAATGCAGTGAGATTTCAACGAATTAAAGGTGGGTTCAATCGTCAATGTCCAAGCATATAAGCACGATGGATTTTTATACCGTCAGTGATCTAATACCAAGGTGATTTTTCATAATAAGAGACATATTGTGCTTTCGTTAAAAGGAACTAAGGTTACTGAATCACAAAGTAATGGTAAAGGATGAAAATACAAAGATGATGCTATTTGATTTATACCTAAAAATTCATTATACAATACTATTGTTTTATTAAAGAAGGGATTGGGTAATTCTTTTTATACTAATTTAGCATCATATCCTATCTATGAAGAAGATACAATTAAATTTATTGATTATGATTTAGATCTAAAAAGTTATCCGAACAAAGATTTACAAATAGTTGATAAAGAAGAATTTAAAACCAATTCTGCTAAGTTTAAATATCCCAAAGAGCTAAAAGAAATGATTTATAAGGAAATAACTGAAGTTGTTAATTTATATAACAACGATAAATATTTCTTTAATGATGAAATAATTCTTTATTATCTTGAAATTATGTTAAATGATAAATTAATCGATCAAAAAACTTATATGAGTTTTTATAAAATGTATCATAAAAATTATCAAGAAGAAACTCAGATGCTAAAACAACTTAACAACTACAGTGTAAAAAGATTATACAAAAAGCAAGTATAACTTGCTTTTATTTTACTTTCAGCATCAACAATAACTCGGTATAAATAGAATTCATTTTGGTAACTGAAACTGCTTCGTTTTTTATCAACATCCTTTTGTTTTTATACTGCAATAAATTTATATCTTCACTATTTAAAAGTTGTTTTGGTTTCTTTTTTTTAAATTTCTTTATGTAATTTTTATAAAACTAAATAAGTAAAAAATAAATATTTTACTCAAAAAAACTAATTACGCTCAATAATTTGTTTTGTATCTAAATTAATTATTGTGCTGGGTTTTCCGCTTCCTACTCCAAAATCATAAACATTTTTTATCATTGGAAATACTTTTTGAGCATCTTTTATATTTATCGGTTTGTATCCAGAAATATTGGCACTTGATACATACATTGGTCCATTTTTAATAAGAAAATTAATTAATTGATTATTATTTGGAATTCTGAAACCTTGGTTATTTACAATTATAGTAGTTGCTCCGGGTCACTTTTGTTTTGCTATATTATCTGCTTGTTTATTTCACTGTTTAAACTTTCTTACTTGTTCAATGTTACCAATTAAGATTACAACTTTTTTGTCTGTTTTTCTTTGCTTAAGTCTATATATTTGCTCTAAAATATCATCTCGAACGGGTCCACCGAGCCCAACTACTGTATCTGTTGAACATATAAACATTTCATCATAAACTGAATTCATATCACATTCCTTAAATATATTTTACTACGAAAGAACAAGGATATCCTTGTTCTATTTATTTAAATATAAATTCTATATTTGGTTCACCTTTAGAATCAAAAGTAAGTTTTTGATTACCTAAATCAACTAAATATGATTTAGATAATAATTTTATTAAAGATGTTTTAGTTAATGAGCCAGATATTATTTTTATTACCTCTGTTGTAGGATCGTAATACTTTTTCATATCCTTAACTCATATTCAAGTATCGTTTAGATTATTCTGGATTAAATCCTCAAATTTTTTAAAACTTCTTTGTTGCATTTTTGTTATTGTATGTGGTTTTTTAAATGTTTCAAGAATATTCTTGCTAAAAAAGTATTGTGATTTATAAGGTCTTAATTTTATAACTGATTCAGTTATTTCCTTGTGTAATTTTATTGATTCAGTCAATTTACTTATTTTACTTTCTTTTTGTTTTATATCTATTATTATTTTATTATTAGATATATCTATTTTTTCAACACTATTATTAATAACTGAATATAATTTGTCATTAAAAACATATCAATCTAAATTGCTATCATATGAAAAATCATATCAAGGTTCGGTTGATTTAGTGCGAGGTTTATAATCAGGTGAATAACTGACATCTAATTCATCTAATTCTCGAACAAATAAAAGATTAATTAATAATTTATTTGTACTTTTTATAGGTAGTATTTCCACTACCATGTTATTCTTATTGTTATAAAATATTTTATTCTTATCTGAAAATATATTTTTTATCTTGTCATAGGTTCAATTGAAATTATATGAATCTTTTATTTTAATAAATGGTAATTTTTTATTCGAATCCTCTGCAATAACTTTATAAAATGCATTTTCTTTGTCAATAATTTTGTCTAAATCAAGATTATCATCTGTGAATATAAAATTATTTATTAACAATTCTTTTTTTAGTGAATCTATATATAAATCATTTTTTCTTTCATATTCTGTTTCTTTCTCTTCTTCAATAGTTTCATACTTACTACATGCAACAGATGTGGGTAAGATGCTAATTGCCAATAAACTAGATAAAATTTTTATTTTTTTGTCTAACATACTATGTCTTTAATTTACTTCTTGATTCATATATTGCGTTTCTATCAGTTAAGATATAATACATATATTTAGTTTGTAAAAATATGTCTCTAAAATTTTTTCTAAGTTTTATTTGCAGTGTTGCTTCATAGGGTCAATCTTTATAATATTGTTTAGAAAGCATTATTCGATTTGTTGCAGAACCATAATCATCAGAAAAGGATTTATAATTAGATTTCATTGTAGAAACATGATACTGTTTATATATTCATTCAGGAGTAGCATATATTTCACTTTTTATATGTACATCAAATATATTTACATATTTTTGAATGGTTTGTTTTGAAAGTTTTTCCCACTCACGATATCATTGTTGAAATAAATCTGAATAACTAGAATAAACAGCAAGAAAATTATCACTTCCAGAAATTAATGTTTTATAATTAATTTCTTTATCATTTGAGTAAAGATCTCGTATGCTCTGCTTATGAACATTATCTGCAAAAAATTTCATTCTCTCTCAATTAAAAAAACCTGCACCAATATTGTCTGGTAAGTCAAATATATGATCTCCATATTTTCTTAAATCAAAACTTGCCATTAAAATTGCTTTTAACTCCGGAACATCAAATTCTGAATCTGGTCTTTTTATTGTTTCAAGTAAAGCAGAAGCTGCTAGAATAACTGGAGTGGAATTACTTGTCCCACTTCATCTAGTTACATCTGGATCATCAAGGGTTGTATCTGTGTTATATCAATTATCATTTAATAAAAGCGATTGATCTGAAAACTCTGTTGGTCCTAAACCTAATGGTGAATCTTCAAAGTTCTTTATTTTTATTTGCGAATAATCTTTTATCTTATCTGTATAAAAATCATATGCTCCTATTATAAATGTATTTTTGCTTCTTTGAATTTGACTGGGTTTTTTTCAAAATTCATTATTTATATCCAATAGTTCATTAAATTTTATTAACAAATTTTTTATTTCACTGTCTATCTCATTTTCATTTATATAATCAGATAATGTTTCCTTAAATATTTTAACTTTTTCTATTATTCCAGTACCAAAATTACCAGCAGAAATAAAAAATTTCATATTATTATCAAAAGCATATTTGTCTAGCAAAGCACCCTCTTCTGAATAATCTTTATTTATAATCTTTTCTAATTGTCATATTATATCGTTAATTTTTGATGTATTCTTTTCTTTTATAAAATCTTCAAATTCTTCTTTATTCAAATAATTTAAAACATTATCAGAATAACTCATATTAATGTATTTAACACCGTTTTTTCGGAAGAATTCTAGGTTTTCAGTCAATATATCTAAATCACTTGCTGCATAATTTCTTTTAAAGCTTGTTGAATAAATTTCTGCATTCTTAAGTAAACCACCATCACCAGCAATTATTGATGCTATATTTGTTGCATGCTCGTTTTTTTCTCAATAATTCAAAAATGTAGATTTATTGTTTTCAAATTTAAATATTTTTTCGTCAGTCAATCTTGAATCATATACAACTCTATCGCTATTAACTAAATTTTGATCATTTGCATATTTGATAATGTTATAGTTATCTAAAGGTAGCTGCTCATCAATATTATTAGTTGTTTTACCGTTGAATTTCATCATTCTAAAATCAACTAAACCAGCATCTATAATACCGATTTTTATCTTTTTGTCTGTCCTCTCATATATTCCTAATTTATCCCATAAAGTCTTAAAAATTGTGTCATACTTCTTAATATTTCTTGGTTGATTATTAAATATAGCAGACATTGTCAATGGAATAAATGTAATACCAATTAAAGCAATTACTTGTTTTATTATTTTTCTGACTTTCATAATAACTCCTAATAAAATTATACTCTTTTATATGAAATTATTTCCAATTATTATATTCAATCAATTTCGACTTATAAATTTACTATAAAATATCTATAATTTTTTTCTTTTGTATATAATTTACATATGCCAGAATACCCAGAAGTCACAGTTGTACAAAAATCTTTAAACAAACACATTAAAAATCAAAAAATAACTAAGGTTGAAGTAAAAATTACCAAACTTATTAAAAACACTGATACACAAGGTTTTATTAACTTTTTAGTTAATAAAACGATTATCAATGTAGAAAACTTTGGTAAATTTTTGGTATTTAATTTTAATGATAAAAGTCGACTAATTTCGCATCTGAGAATGTCTGGTAAATATTTTATTAGAGAATTAAACGACCCACTTTTATATGCTTATAAACATGATTGTATATACTTTCGGTTAGAAAATAAAGTCTTAGTTTATAATGATTCTCGGATGTTTGGGTCCTTTGAGATAATTGAAAATACAGACAAAAGAAGTTTATATCAAATTAAAAATCTTGGATTACTTCCTGCTGATACAGATGTGGATAGACTATTCGAAAAGTTAAAGCACAAAAGCATTAGTATAAAAAAGGTTCTACTTGATCAATCACTTGTTCTAGGAATTGGTAATATCTATGCTGATGAATCCTTACATCGTTCTAAAATATACCCTATGACCCCTGCTAATAAAATATGTAAACAAGAACTTAAAACTTTGCTGATGAATGCTCAAATGATAATGGATGATTCGATTGTAAAAGGTGGAAGTAGTGTTCATACATATTCTTCTGTTAATGGGATAACTGGTAAGTTTCAAAATGATTTGTATGTTTACGGAAGAGAAAAGAAGCAATGCTTACAATGTAAGAAAACAGATATAATAAAAGTAAAATTAGATTTTAAAGAAAACGGTAGAGGAACATCATATTGTCCTACTTGCCAAAAGGAGAAAAGTGTCTAAAAAATTAACTTTAGTTATTGATATGCTTAATGGTTTTACAAAATTCGGTCCTTTATCTAGTCCAAGAATTAATTCGATTATTCCTAATATTGCTAATGTTTTGAAACATTCTGAAAATATTTTGTTTGTCTGTGATGCTCATTCTGAAAATGATTTAGAAATGCAGCAATACCCGATCCATTGTTTAAAAGGTTCTGATGAGGCAAAAGTTGTTGACGAACTCCAACCATATTTAGATTCTAAAAATGCTAATATTGTTTATAAAACTACTACAAACGGATTTTACGATGTTGATCCAAAGTTTTGGGATCTTTATGATGAATTTGAATTCGTAGGTTGCTGCACCGATATTTGTGTATTACAATTTGTTCTTAGTTTAAAAACTTGATTCAATAAAATTGGTAGTGACAAAAAGATTTCAGTTATCTCAAGTGCTGTTGAAACATTTGATACCCCAGAGCATAACGGGGACATTATGCACAATAATGCTTTGAAACTCATGGAAAATGCAGGGATTAAAATTGAAAAATAATACATTAGATTTGCACGGTGCATACACACAAGATGCAAAACCTAAAATCCAAGAAATGATAATGGATTTAGAAGATTTAAGAGTATCAGAAGTTGAAATAATCACCGGTAAAGGTAGTGGTGCTTTGCAAACTACTTTAGAAGATTTTATTCGAAACTATAACAAAACACATAAAATAAAGTTGGTTTATAAAACTATAAATCAAGGTGGTTCATATCTTATTTATTTAGAACAGCAAGATAGATTTTCATATGATGAATATCATTATTATAATGCAATTAAAAAAAGAATTTCAGATGACTTTGATAAAATGGTTTCTGAATTTAAGAAATAATCCGTTTATACTATAAACAAGGAATAAACGGATTTTAATATCAATTATTTCGTTGCAATAAAATTTTCTCATTTAACTCTTGTTTCTTTGTTTGAATTTCTTCTTTTCTTTTATTAACAATAAAAATCATTTGTTCTAAAAATAAGTCGCGCATTACTCTATCATTTCATATTTTCTTAGATAACCTAAGTGAAGGTAAAATTTCAATCGGAATTTCTTGTGAACCTTTAATTTTATGAATATCATCGTGTTTTATTAATAAGGGTGGATTTTTTTCATTAGTTAAACTTTTTAGATATTCGATATATTTATCATAGGTTAATATTTGTGCATTTAATGACTGAATTTCACGACGTATATCAAAAATTTTACCTATTAATTTATGTGCTGTAAACTTATTTTTATATAAAAATGCTAATTTCTTGCTGTCATCAAGATTATATATTCTGAGATCATTATGCATCTGGTTTTTAACTTTTGCATCTATATGATATATATTTCTTCCATCTAATAACATTGCTAAACCATATCAACAGGCAATTCTACCATCTTCGGTATTTTGTTTTATCATAGATAAAACAGGGTGTTTTATAGTTTTTGCAATGTTTTTAATGTTTTCAAAATACTTAGAAGTAGAAAATATTGAATCTGGGACTACATTATCAAGCTTAACCTGGATAGTTGAAAAATTTTTAACTGATATTTTAAAAAGTTTCTCCATAATTCAATTTTCTGGTCCAGCTCCTCAACCATAAAATACACAATTTGATGCAACAGGGATAAATTCTTTATCACCAATCAATGTTTGTATATCTTTTGTTATTTTCTCTCTAAGTTGAATTAGTGCTTTTTCATATGTGATATTTTTAAAACGGATGATTCCAAATCTGTTTTTGTAACTACCACCCTTAAAAGTTCCGATAGAATAACAATAAGGTAAATCTTTATGGTAATTTACACTATCTTTAAGTTTGCTCTTGTGAATATTTAAATAATTAACTGTAACTGCTTCAAAATCAATAAAAAAGGTTTGTTTTTCCATATTACTCCTTTATTTTTAAAATTTCTATTTTTGATTTTATAAGCTTTTCTTCTAGTTCTGCAATTCTATTCAACTCATTTTCTAAAGACTGTGCTTGTGCTAAGATCGGTTTAGTTACTGGATCTTTTGGAGCGAAAAGTTCACAGGTTTCATTAGCTGCAATAACTGAAATATCATGTGTGTTTATTTCTTTTGCTATATTTATAATTTCATTTTTATCATAGGTTAAAAGTGGCCTTAAAACAGGTAAATTTGTAACACTTCCAATTGTATACATTGATTCTAGAGTTTGTGAAGCTACCTGTCCCAAGTTTTCACCATTAGAAATACCTAAATACCCATATTTTTGTGCTAACTTATCTGCAATACGGTAAAAACTGCGTCGCATTAGATTGATTTTGTATGCAGGTTTTGACACAAATGAAATATAGTTCATCAGATGTGAATAATCTGCCTGAATCAAATGTGAACTTATTTGATATTTATTTAAAACTTTAACAAGTGATATTATTTTATTAACAGTTTTTTTATCAGTTTGTGGTGGAGTTAAAAAAGTAAGAAAATCAACTTTAACTCCTCGCTTCATCATCAAATATGCAGCAACAGGAGAATCAAATCCACCAGAAATTAAGTGCAAGACTTTACCAGATATCCCTACTGGTAATCCTCCTAATCCTTTAATATATTCAGAAAAGACATATGTATATTTATTGCGAACTTCTAGATAAATTATTTGATTCGGATGATGCACATCTACTTTGGTTTTTGTTTTACTTAAAATAAATCCACCTAATAAGTTATTTAATTGTGCTGAATTATATTCAAATTTCTTATTATTCCTTCTTGCTTCAATTTTAAAGGTTTTAGAATCAGGTTTTAATAACTTTAATGATGCTTCTTTAAATGCTTCTAACGAATTTTCTACTACCAAAACAGGAGAATACGAACTAATACCAAATACATAATTTAGTTTCTTTATATTTTCCTCACTATAAGGTAGATACATTCGATCAAATTCTACATCAGGTTTTATACCAACTATATGTGTTATGTTATTTGAAAGTTGATTGATAAATAACTTGCGATTACCTTTCTTTAAAACTAACTCTCCGTACCGAATTAAAATTTTATTATACATATATCTCCTAACTTGTTTTTATGTAGTTTTTTAGTTTAAAATAAGAAATTTTATACTCATTGTTTTCTATATTAATTTTAAGGTTAAATAATTGGTTTTTTGATTCATTTTTTTTATTTTCAAATCTTGGATTTTCCATAATATATATCGATAAAGCATCATACATTTTTTTATATTCTAAATTTTCTGAAAGAACTTTTATTAAATTTATTATAGAACTAATTCAGTTGTTTCATCTTTGCTTTTCATCGGTATAAATAAGTTTAAATTTATTTTTGTTAAAATGTTCAAACTCTTGCCTTATATGTTCCTTCTTGATTTCAATACTTTTTGTTTTGGGTAAATTTTCGTTAGATATTAAAGAGTAATAAATATTCTGAATTCGTATAATTTCTTTATTATATCCATATATTTTTGCTTCTCTTTGATTTTGTTTTTGTCTGTAAATATTTATCTGTATTTGTTCAAATTTTTTTAAAACTTCTGATGTTTTCTCTAATAAGTCATCTGCACTCTTGCTATCTTTATAAAGGTTTTCAACAGATGTTTTTAAATTTGAAAAATCATCTTTATTACTTTTACCACTTAAATTAAGCGACAAAAGTTTTTGATTAATATTTTCTAAAAGGTTTTGAATTTTTTCTTTATTATCAAGTAAATATGACTTAATCCAATTTCTCTTATTTGTCTCTATTTCATGAATAAACATTACTTTATAAATCTTTTTTACTTTATCGATTGTTACTAATGTATCTTGTTTTTTTCACTCTTCTGTTTGTTTTTTTCAACTTTTACTTAATTTAGTATAAAAATCAACATCTTGTTTTTGGTTTATTTTGCTATTAATAAGAGATGATAAATGTGCATATAAAGCAAAATCTAATTTTTCAGAAGCATAAAAAAACTCTATAAGTTTGTTTCCATATTGTCTTAAATTATCAAAAACACTTCTTAATTCTTCAAAATTACCAAATCTTTTTTGTTTATCAGCTTTAGTCACAGTTGTTCTTATATCTTCTATTTTCTTTTGAATATACGGATGAAACTGGATTCCATTATATTTTGTGTTGTTTAATGAAATAATTAAATCATCAGTTACATCTAAAAAAACTGCTACATTTTGCTCAATATCATTTCATTTAGTCGTAAATGGCTGCGATTTTTTATCAAATAACATTTGTTTTTTTAGATATAACTTATATTTTTTTCTTAATTTAAGAAAAAAACCATATGTTTTAATAAGCTTTCGATGTTCATTTTGAATATTATATAGACTTTGTTGTTCTTTAAATTCCGAACTTATTGTTTTCAATGTTTTTTGAATTTCGGTTAAATCAGAATAAATACTTATATATTCATAAACATTATTTTGTAAAGTGTTTACTTTTTTTAAATTATTAATATTGTCATTTTGATATGATGATATTTTATAATCCATATTTTGGGCGTTTTTATGCATCAAAATAAAAAAAACAGACCTTAAAAAAAGGACAAATAAAAATGTTATTAAAGTAATTAAAATTGATATTACAATTCAAAAAACTATATGCATTTTACTCCTATATATATTATAAAGAAATAATTATATTTGGAGTATTATTTTAAAATTAAGTTCACGGTTGCCGGTATCCCTACTTCGTATGCTACTTTTTCAAATTGATTAATATTATATTGGTTTGCTTTTCCAGGATATAATAATTTTTGATAAACTGCATCGGTAGATTTTTGAATTCTTTTGGTAACAAGATATAAAAATTCAGGTGACACAACAACTTTATTATTTTTATAAATTAGTTTGATAATAAAATGTCCAAAGAATAAATTAATTTCTTTGATACCATCCTTTACATTTGTAATTGCTCTAGAAAAATTGTTATAACCAATACCAAAAATTCTAGGAAATCTTGTATGTGTATGTGGTGCTAAATTCGCTTCATTTAACTTAGATAAACCTATATTATGTAAATAATATGCAGAGTGTCCATATTCGCTTGTTTGTGGTAACAAATATCATTTTAAGAACTTAAAACTAAATTTATCTAAATTACTTAAAAAACCCATTCAGTTGTTTGATAATAATTCACTTAATTTTGATTCATTATTTTGCACTTGTAAAAATTGATTTTTAAATTCGTTTCAGTTTAATTGTTCATCTTGTTTAGGATTTTTGATATTAAAATATTCTGCAACCTTTAAAATATTTGCATTTTCTTTGTTTATATTTAAGTCTTCTTGATTGCTATTTTGATTGCAACTTATTGCTGTTATCGGAATAATTTGTAAAGTAAGTGCTGTAAAAATTTTTTTCATCGATCTCCTATATTACTATTTAGTAATATTATATTACAAATTATTTTTTGGTAAAATATTACAATCAAATACTTGAAATATTACTATAAAAAGTAGTAGAATAAAGATATAAAGGAGTTTTTATGAAAAAGAAAATGAAATTTTTTTCTTCTATCTTACTTGCTTCATCTTTTTCAATCGCAGTTGCTTGTTCTAATCAAACTACAACTGAAAACGCTAAAGTATTAGATATAAGTTATTCAAATTTATCTTCTGATTCAGTTAAAATTAATATTAAGTTTAATCATTTATCAAAAAATCTTGATTTAACTAAATTTAAATTAACTTTGAATGATATAACAAATGTTTCTTTTAAAAACAATGTAACTTTAAATACCATTAGTGTGCAATTAAATCATTTGAAAAGTAATTTTTCTTATCAAATTACCGATATATCTATAAATAATATATCTTATATTAATGGTATAAATAAGTCACAATTAAGTTTTAAAACACTTAATACAAACAATAATGATCAAACTCCATCTGATAAAAATCCAAGTGATGGTAAACCTAAAGAATCAAAAACTGATGCTAACATCGTCAATATAAGTCATCTGAATATTACAAAAAATTCTGTAGATATTGCTGTTAAATTATCAAATGTTCCTAATATTGAAGTTAATAAGTTAGATGTATCCATAAACCCATCTGATGGAGCATCATTTAGCAAACAAATAGATAGCAGCGATCCAAATTCGGTTATCGTGCATATCAGTGGATTGAATCAAAACACCCAATATACCATTTCAGATATAAAATATGATAATGTCTCAATAAAATCAACTTATAATAATAGTAATGATTTTACTTTCAAAACCCTTGAACCAGAGCAACATAACTCTAACCAAAATCCACAAAAAGAAAATGAACCCACAATATCTATTAATAACATTTCGACACAAAATATAACTTCGACATCTGCAACCTTAAAAATTAAATTAAATAATATTTCAGATTTTAATATAAATAAATTATCTATTTCGTTAAATCCTTCTGATAATTTTACAATCTCTAAGCAACTTGATACTAATAATCTAGATACTGCTATTGTTAGTTTAAGTGGTTTAAGTTCAGATACAAATTACAAAATCACAGAAATTCAATATGACAATACATCACTTAAAGTTGCTGATGGTTCATTAAACCTTAGTTTTAAAACTTTAGTTGATTCAAGTAAAACAAATAACAGCGGACAAAATAACAAGGATAATAATGAAAATAAACCTGTAAATAAACCAAGTGAACCAGACAATTCACAAAGTTCACAAAATCCTGGTTATACCCTTTCTGCTGGACAAGAAGAAGCAGAAGCATCAAAAGATACAACTCCACAAATTCAAGCGCAAATTAGCGATTATGGAAATGCATTTGATTTACAAAATGCAGATGCTATCCAAAGTAGTGAGTTAAATATTCATAATTCTACTAACTTTTCTGAATTAGAACAAAGCAGTTTAAATAGCAAAGATAACTGAAGTACATATTTTAACTATCTAGCTTCACCAACTGCTAAAAGTACAACTAATGATGCCGAATCAACATTACATATTGATTTGGCAAAAACAACCGATATTTCAAGTATTTCCGAAAATAATTCAACCATTACAATAACTTTTAATGATGCAAGCATCACTACTGCAAAAGTTTTAGTTAAAAGTTTTGACCAACACAATAAATGGAGTAAATATATTGATTTAACCAAAAATTCAGGTAATTGAACTTTTCAAAGTAATTTATTAAGCAATTATCAAAATCAATATGTTATTACCGAAGCAACCTTTAATAATTCTTATAAAGTTCCTTTTAGTTTACAAAAAAAATATAAATTTAGTTTACCAGAAAGTGCTTTAAATTCACTCGATTTAACTAGTTTGACTGTTTATAAAAACGAAAGTAGCAAAGAAATTTTTGGTAGTGCTGCATTTAATTGAACATCAGATCAAGTAAAGATTCTTTCAGAGAAAGTTTTTGTACTTACTTTTGATGTTGAAAAACAAGTATATAACGAAAAGAAATCAACAAATAGTTCAAGTACACTTGATATTTTTGGTGGTGGTCAAAGTGAAATTTTAAATGCAGACGAAAATTTTGATGCTGGTAACTCTATACCAGCAACTAAGAAAATTTATATCCCTTTTAATCAATTGCATAAATTCTCTTTATCTGGTTTTCAAGAGCAAATTAAATATAAACTTAAATATCTCGATGTTGTTAATTCAGGTAGTAATGTAAACTTTTTAAAAAGAAAAGATTTAGCATCTAAAAACATTGCTTTTTCATACAACTTCAACTGAAATCAAAGTATTGACTTTAAAAACCAATTATCAGGTGGAAGCGATACAAGTACAGGAACATTAAAAAATACTGGAATTATTAGTAAATCTGATTTAGTTGCTGAAAACAAGAAAGCTAACAAAAACACCAAAATAAGTTTTACTCCACAAAACTTCAACACTTTGCTAGACTATAATAATAACTTCTATAATTTTATCCATAGATATCCAAATACTAAGGAAAGTAAGAGGGAAACAAAATTTGTTTTATATAAAAATAATCAACAACAAAATATTCATTGATTTAAAACACGTAATTATCTTGAAAACTCATTGTTCAAAATCAATGAAGATAAGACATCTGCATCATTTACCCAAGATCTTAGTGAAATCAATACAAACGGAGTACCTGATGAAGATGTTATCATCTGATTGGTTTTTGAATTAGATATGAATACTGCTGCATATCGTGATATTAATGAAGTTTCAGATATTCGTTCTAAGGTTATTGTTCCTGTTTCCTTAAAAAATATTAAAGAACATAAACATGTATCAAATGTTGATTTTATGTTTGATTATGTTTCAGGCAAAAAGTCCTTACAGCAAGCATTATTTGTTAAAATTAAAAACAACGTAACATTTGCTTTACACTTTGAAAACAACATACTCAAACTTGTTTTAAAAACTAAAAACGGAACCAAATTTAATAACATCTTATCAATGCATAATCATTCAAACAGTCGCTCAGCATTTATAAACCGTGTCGATGTTTTTGTTAATTGAATTCAAAGTATAACTGATAGCACACCTAAAATAACATTTAAACAAAAACATCAAATTGATAAAAACTCTATTTTAACATCATCAGAAGGTTACATCGATAAATATGATGTTAAGGTGCTTGCTGATTCAACAGATCATGGAGAACCAACTACAAACTTCTTACAAGATTCACCGAAAGAAAACGAACGAAGCAAAAGATTATATCAAGAAGATAATGTAGCACCTATCCAAGAAGCTAGAAGTAGAGTTTTTAGCATCAACCATCAAGCTGATGGAACCTGAAACATCATTGGTAAAGTAAGCGACAAAAAAGATGATTATAGATTCTATGCATTTGTTAATTATCATGTATGACATACAAATACATCTGATATAAATAAGGATTTATATAAAGTTTCTACCGATGCATCTGGTGCAAAAATCATTACGGTGCATGATGCAAAACTTATTGCACCAACTTTAATGAATCGTCCTGCTATTCCTAACTCAGTTGATAGATATCAACCTGTATACACACATATAAATTCAACCAATAATGAAGATTTTTATCACGATACAAAACTTACAGGTGATATTAATCCAACTGGTAATATTTATAGTTTTAAAATTCCTGAAAATGAAGCAGGTATTACATATAAAATCTTTTTAGATCTTTCTGCTAATGTTGCAAATGATTATGATGAATTTAAAAACACCGATGGTGAAGTAGTTGATCGCAAAGATCCAAATACTAGTGATCACAACAAAAATAACAAAGCAAATGTTGATACAATTATTGCAATAGTTGATTTTACCCCTATTTTCAAACATTTTAATTATCAAAACTTAGATACTTATACACACGATAACAAAAAATTAACTACACAGGAAAAAGCTGCTATCAAGCATTTTCTAGATTTTCAAAACCTTAAACCAATCGATTTTTCAACATTATCATTATATGTTTCTTCGTTCGATAACTTAAACTTTTATATGGCTACCCTTCCAAAAAACCGAGCAAATGGTAATGCAGATTCTGCACCTGGTTTAAGATACCGCGAATATCTTATTGGAAATAATCCAATAAAAACAAGTTATTCTGTTTCAAATTATAACACACAGCGTCCTGCGATATGAGGACAAGTTAAAGATTACGATTGATTTAATGGTTCATCTGGTAGTGGTATATATGATTCAAAAGGTAAAATTGTTGGTTTGGATGCTAAGGGTGGTAGATGATCATCAAGTAATTTCTCTATTTTCGATACCCAAGAATACCAATACTGAGGTGCAAGTGGAGATTATATGAATCCACAATCATTTAAAGAAATTGTTTCAAAAATGGCATATTTATATCCACAAAGTTTTAGTAATCTTTATCCAGATAAAAAGTAAAACAAAAAGTTGTAGGTTAAACTGCGACTTTTTGTTTTACTTTCCGATTTTTTTCTTACAAATCCTGCTTTATCGTAGTGAAAAAATAAACTAATATATTGTTAAAAATATTATATAATTGTTTAATACTTTGTATTAAACTATTATATTATTTTAGTTTATATAATAAGGTAGGAGAAATATGTGAAACTTGTTTAAAGAAGTTTTTCGATCGCTATTTAAAAACAAAGCCATTGTTATTGGTTTAAGTATTCTTATATTTTTAACATCTGGTATTTTTACTGTATTATATGATACATCAAAAGCGATGCGAACTCAATTTAATAACTATAAAAAAATCTCTGTTGCACACGATTTAACTGTTGATTATAACCTTCCTGCTTCTGGACAAGCATTTAATGATGGATATTATATCAATGGTGAAACCAAATTTACTGGTGGTGCAGGTTATGACAAAGGAATTCGTTATGTCTCAGACGATGCATTTTCAAATAAGAAAATCATCGATTTTAACGAAATAACTGATCGTTATATAAATATTTCAAACTTCTTTAATGACAAAAGTGATAAGCATAAATATATTCTCAAAAATGATTTCTCTACTCTTTACAATACATATTCAGCATCAGATGATTCAGAATTTTTGGATTTAGATTATACAAAACCACAAAAGAAGATGCATTTTAAAAAGAATTATTTGATTAATCTTTACCAAAAAAATGATGATGGTAGTTTTTCTCAAAGTGTTGTTACAAAAGAACTACATATTTTTGATAAATTTCACCTTGATAAACAATACAAGTTTTCTGATATTGCATTTATTAACTCTGAAAATCAAAATAATATATATTTTTCACAATTATCTGCTTTATATATTAATGCTGATACACATGAGGCCACCTTTGATTTTGTTAAAGGAAAACAATGAGAATTAACTGATGCAGTTGTTAAGGTTGAAAATAATGAGTTGGCAAAGTTGCTTGGTTTGGTACCTTTAGGGAATAATCCGTATGTATATATTATTGACGGTTCAAATAAACCTACACTATATACACATAATAAAGATGATGATATTACAAAATATATAAGTAAAGAAATAAAGGCTAACCTTAATTACTCAGATTTATTTTCTTCTCCATCTTTTGCTGTATCAAAAAAAGAAAAATTTGAATTTACCAAAAATGCTGATTATCTTATTCCGAATAAATGAGCCAAAATCCGACATACTGAATCGTTTTTCTTACGTAAAGAATATGAAATTACATACGATAAAGAAAATCAATCAAAGTGAACTGGATCATATCGAACCTTTTTAGAAAATCAAATCCAACAAAATAATGGAGAAGTTCCAAGTTACTTAAAACACTTTAGTTTTTGAGAAAAGGAAATTCTTATTTATAACATCCCTTTTGTTGATTCACAAAATGATGTTAAATTAGGACAAAAGGGTTTAATTAGAAGTAACAATCCTGCTGTTTCCTTAGATGAAATAAACCATAGTAAACTTTCATTAGCTCCTGATGAATATCAACCTACACCTTTTAAAAAAATTCTTTTTATTCTTGACAAACCAAAAACCATTGCTCAAATTGAAAACCGAATTATTGGTGAAACTAATTTTAATGAATTAATTAACAAAAATATTTTAGGGGATCGTTTCAATATTATAAAAAACGGAGCTTTAGATATTGTTAAGCACGAAATATATAATCAAATACAAAAATATGTTCCTGCTTCTGATATCGGGATTCGTCAAAGCATAACAGTTGATTCTTTTGATGAAAAAGATAGTGGAAAAAATGTTTTTCATTTTGTTAATATAGGTGATAGGAATCAAGAAATTAATGGTATTGCTAATAACATCGACAAATTAATTAATGAGCAAAGTAGATCAACACAGATTTTAAATATTAAAGGCGATAATTCAAATAATCAAATTTCTTCTTTTTTTAAAACAAAAGAAGTAAACCCTTTTATTGCTTTTAAAATTATTGATCAACTCAGATTTAATGTCGAACCCATTGACAAATATATTCATATAGATCGCGAATATGCTCCATTAGAAATCGTTAACTCGCTAAATGGTGATATTCATAATATTGAAAATCAAAAAATTTACCATCTAACACGTTATCAAGGTCGCGATGATTTAAGAGATGATCAATATAACCAATTTATTAATTTAGGTTTTGTATGATTGAATCAAAATGATTTTTATTTAACTAAACCTGTTTATAATTCCAATAAAAAGATTTTAAATTGAATCAATGTAGAAATACCTGGTTTTGTTAATGGTAAGGTCCCAATTGATAAAATATTAAATTATCTAACTACAAACAATCTTACCGTTCAGGTTAAATTGAATACTTCTTCATATGTAGAAAAATCTGATCAATTTTCTAATACTGTTTATATCCCTTTTGGATACAGGGCTCCGCAAACAGATGTCTTAAACCAAGCATTTGCTGAAAAATCACTGAAACTTGGTGTTGAACGTATTGAACAAGCTTTATTAAACACTGACTTAGTTACTCAAGGTTTTATTCAAAAAGAAACTATATATTCTATTGTTCAAGCAGCAACATATACATTTGATAAAAACGATTTTGCTTCTATCTTCTCTAGTGGATTAATTAACCTTAATATTTTGCCAAAACTTGTATTAGACGGATTGTATTATATGTCACACGATCCAAATGGTGATTTTGCTAAAAAGTTATTCGTTGATATCTTTGAAAAAATTTATTCTTTAATCGAAAAAGCAGAACAAAACCACCAAACACCAAAAGAATTTATTAAAACAGAAATTAAAAAACTTTTTAATTTTATTTATTTAATTACAGGTAAAGATATAAAAAACACTTTTGATTTAGATGTATTTATCGATTTTTCAAATGATATAAAAGCTACTATTAAAGCATTTATCAATATAATTAAGACTATTGATTTTAAAAAGTTTACCGATATTATTCAAAATTTCTTTGAAACTTCATATAACAAAACTATCAAAAATCCTGCATTCCCTGATACACACAGCAAAGATGGTAAACACAAACTAAGTATTTTTGATATTATTATTGCACTTTTAAAATCAATTGATTCAAATCAATTTAAAACTGCTTTAATTTCTCTTCTCGATACAATCAACCCGCAACTTATTCTTAATATCGGAGAAAAAAATAATATTTTCACTTCGATATTAGGACAAAGTACAAACCTCGTTAAAAAACTCACTGATATTATTTTTCTTTCTGATGACGGAAAATCCAAAGACTATACAAGATTTTTAAACGGGATTAAATTCTTTATTCGTGCATTTGATACAGATGTGTTTATCAAGACATTAGAAGAAAACCTAAAAATTTCTCATTTTGAAACAGAGCGATCAGAATTAGATATTCAAAAGAATGTTATTAAACTAAAAGAATATCAAGCACTTTCATATTTAACTAATAGTGATTTAACTTATGCCACATTAAAAGCATGATTTAATGTTCCAGGTTCCGATCGTGTCATCAAGACTGCACTAGCTAAGATGTTAAATCTTTCATTTAAAGGACAGAGTGTTGAAATAGGTGATAATCAATATGTTACTATCCCTGCAAAAGATGATGATAAATTAGATTTTTTTGATTTATTAGATTTATTACAAGGTAGTGTTAGCTCACCTGCCAATTCACAAGCTACAGAAAATACATCAACTCAACCAGCTGCAAGCACACCAAACTTAAGCACCTTAATTGAAAACATCTCACAATTAAACAGTATCGATTGACAAAAAATACCAAGTAATATTTTGTCTCTTGCATATAAATATCTTGGATTAACTAATAAAAATCAAGTTTGAAACAAGGAACAAATTAATAACATTGTCCAAATTTGACGTTACTTCTTTGATACTTTTGGAGAACAAACAAGCAAAAAATCTGATTCATTACATTCTTTTTTCAAACTTGCTAATGCATATATTAATCAAGAACCTAATTTAGATTCAAATGTTTTTCTAACTATTTCATATAGTGTTATTTCAAAACTTTTAACTTTGAATTATAAAGATTATAACTACCTTATTGATATTCTTCCACTTTTAAAAGTATGATGAGAATTATTTAATCCAAAAATCAATGGTAGTTTACAGCAAAAACAAAAATTTGCTAATGACTTACTAGCACTAGCAAATCAAAAAGACACTATTGATTCTTTTAATAGTTTTGAACTCTTTCTACCTTCAACTCAGAATATAGTTGGTTCTGAACATACAAAATTTGGTATTACTCGTTCGCTTGCAAATCCAAAACAAATGCAAAGACTTTTCTTTGCAAAAGATAAAAATGGTAAATATTCTAACAAAGATTTACAAAATATTGTTGACCAAAATCCTGAATTTGAAAACTTCTTAAGTACATATGCATATGAAATCACAAAACTTTTTTCATATATTGCTTCAGAAGAACAATATGCACCATTTGATAAAGAAATCACGGAATATGATGGAATCAAATTAAAATATAATACATTATTTGCTACTATGCAGGACGTTTTTGTTAATAAAGTTATTACCGATGATATTATTAAACATTATTATTTAATTAACAACTTTTTTAACCAATATTCATCAAGCCTACAATTTCTCGATCAAATCGGGATACCACCGCTTATTACCAATAAAATATTAATCCGAAAACATCCACAAGCACTTATTTGATTACTAACTGATAAAAACAACATCGGAAAACCATCTGAAAATGATTCAAATGTTGGATACTTTTTAATTAATAAGATTATCGACTTTGAACAACTTCTTAGTTCAGGTAAAGAAAATACCTATGAATTTATCAATTCTTTATTAGGTATTCCATTAGTGGTAAAAAATAAAAATGAAGAAAGTGGTAATGTAAATGATTCACAATCAGAAGTTATTGGTGGTAGCATCCCTTCTATTGAAAATGACTTTGTATGGGAAATTTCTATTGATAATGACTTCTTTGTGAACATCCTTAATGCAGTAACTGAAAATCCAAGTGAATACAAGTTTTTTGATATTAACCTTGGTGATGTTTTCTTTAAGTTACTTAACTCACTAACTGGGTTTAATAAAATTGACAACATTCTTGTATTTAACCAATCTACTTCATATTTAGCAAAAGTAAATTATGCATATATGTTGCATAATCATAAAGAAATTTATGATGGTGAATTACCAGTTAATCCGATTGAGATGCTACAATTAATCGACAGTTTACCTGAAAAATATAAAATTAATGTAAATGGTTCGAAATACTTAATTATAGGTGATGACATCTCTTTTGATTACTTTTATCCTGTCTTAGATGAAAACAACTTACAAGTAGATACTAAATCTCAAGCTATTGTTTATGTAAATAACAAAGGATTCGATCGCATTCATCAAGCTTATCGTGGTAGTTTAGTTAAAGAATATTTAACAGTTAAAAACACTTCTAAATATACCAATGAACAACTTAAAAACATTATTGAAAAATATGTACAAAGTAAAATTGATGACACATCGAAGTTACAAAGAACATATTTATATAATGAATTAGACCCGATTAACCCGGAGCGTAGCATCCGTATTTCTTCAGTTCAAACTATTATCACCACCCTTAGTTATGTTTCAAATGTTATTCTAGCAATTTTGGTTTTCTTAGTAACCATTTCAGTTACATTTATTATCAAAAGATATATCGCAAACAAAAACAAAGTTATTGGAATTTTGGTTGCACAAGGATATACACCACTTCAAATTTCACTTTCAATGACAACCTTTGCTTTCTTTACCATTTTTACCGGAAACTTGCTTGGGTATATCACTGGATTTTCGATGCAATCACTTGCAATAAAAATCCTTGATAATTATTGAACTGTTCCGATAGAAACACTTAATTTCTCTATTATTTCTTTTTTAGTTAATATTATAGTGCCGCTGCTTGCAATGTCCATTTTAATCATCGTTGTCTCATTAAGGTCGCTAAGATATAAATCAATTGACTTAATGTCCGGAATTGTTGATGTAAGCACTGGTGAAAGTTATCAAAAATATATTAAAGTATTTAAAAACCGTAGTGTTAAAACTAAATTTGGTGCATCGCTTATATTTAACAGTTTTTGAAAACTTGCTTCCTTTGGAATATCAGTTATTTTAGCATCTATTACTACTTCATTTGGTTTTGCAACTTTTGGAATCTTCAATAAAACAATTGATAAAACATACGAAAACCGCAAATATAACTATAAAATAGACTTAACAACACCAACTACTGAAGGGGGTTCATTAAAGATTTTAAATCCAGAAGATGTAAAGAACTCACTTTATGTTCCAATTGGTCGAGCAACAGAACTTAATGCATATCAAGCAGATTACTTTAAAAATGGTTATTCAACTGCTATTAATGTGCAAAATAAAAACGGAGAACCTACATTCAAAGATCCACATCTTATTACTCAGTTTTCAATTAATATCAAAATTGATTCGTCAATTTCTATTGATCCATTCAGTGTTGTATTTCAATCCTTGCCTGATGTACAAAAATCCAGAATTATCCAAAGTCGTGATCAAATTGGTTATGCACTTACTAAAACACAAAAAGGACTCCCTTTCAAAGTTGAAAACGGCAAACAAACAAATAATGTTGATTTCGAAAAAGCACATCAACTTGGTTTAAATAACTTCTTTTTATATGTTCCAAGTGCAGATAACATCATCGATGGAAAATTCTTTGTAATGAACTGAAGCGATGATGATGGTAAATATAATCACAATGTTATTAAAACCACATATTTCCGCGATGAATATCGTGCTTTCTTGGTAAATGGTTATGAACAACTAGCAAAACAAGGTATATATGATTTTGACATCGTTTTCAATGGAGTTTATCTTGATCCTAGATATGATGAAACATATACCTATGTAGATAGTCAACTACCTAATGGTGAAAAAATACGTCTATATGGATATCGTCCTAATTCTAAAGAAATCGCTATTAAAAACGGTGATCAAAACTTATTAACAGAAATCAATAATGACTTTGCTAACAATAATTTTGATTTGAATAAAGATATCCCGCTTGTTATAAACGAGGTTTCGGCACGTAAGTACCATTTAGCAATTGGTTCAATTCTTAATTTAGAACCTAAAAACCTTGTCTATCGCTACCAAAATCGTATTAATAAAGTTTTAGGAAAACCAGTTATAACACCACATAAATATCACTTTGTTGTTAAAGCAATCAATCAAACTTATATCAAAGATGAATTCATTATCCCTAAGAAAGCTGCTGATATGCTGATTGGTTTAGATTCACTTGTCGATAAAGAATTTAATGGTCAAAATGATGATGCATACAAATTTAATGGTATTCTTTCAACTAATCCACTACCAATTCAACTTATTTGATCTGCTAACCTATACTCTGTTTCAGGTTACTCTGGATCGATTGCTTCTTTTTCTATTAAATCTATAACAGAAAAAGACAAAAAAGACTTATTCGATGGAATTTTCGGTTCAAAAAACACAGTTAAGAACTCTCCTGCTGATGGAGCAATGGCTGCGATGGGATATAGTGACTTAGATATAGCCAAATTCTTAGATCCAGATTATAATCCTAAGGATACACCTTTACAAGAGTTTTATCAAAAACAACGTAATTTAGCAGACATACAAATTGAAAAGTTTGCTAAAGAATTTGATAACCAACTCTTTATCCCTGTTGCTACTGGACTTGATTCAAAACAAATTGAAATTTCTTTCACACAAGGAATTTCAAGAACTGTACAAATCATTGTCACAATTATTACCATCCTTAGTTTCTTAATTTCGATAATAATTCTTATTATTATTTCAACCATACTAATTAACGAAAATGAGAAGAACATCGCAATTTGATCTATTTTAGGATACAATAACAAGGAAAAACTTAAAATGTTCTTTGGTATCTATATCCCATTTATTATTATTTCTATTATTATTTCACTTCCTTTTGCTTATGGATTAATGGTATTCTTTGCTAACTTCCTTACTACTGGTGCTGCTATTGCTATCCCTTTATCAATTACCCCATTAAACTTTATTTTCACAGCTTCCATCATATTTGGTGTATTCTTAATCACAGCAATTCTATCTTGATACAACATTAATAAAATTAAGGCAATTGACTTATTGAAAGGTAAATAATGAAACAAAAACAACCAAATCAGCAAAACAATGATCAAGAACCAAAAACACAGTTAATCATTGAATCTGAAGAAAAAACTCAAGAAATTATGCAAGAACCCAAAGAACCTGCAACAATTTCTAAAAAAATTTCTGATGTTAAAATCAACCGTAAAAATGTTTTTGAAATCCTTGATGCTGAATCCGATTCTAAGGAAATGATTGTAGATCGTAAAATTGCTCGAATTTTAAAAATTGCTGCAAATAAAAAACGCCCTAGGGACGAACATTTTGATTTAAAAAACACTGAAGATAATATCATCGAAGTTCGTAATGTTTCAAAATATTATTTATCTGGTTATAAAGTAACCCGTGTACTTAAGAATGTTTCATTAAACATCAAAAAAGGTGAATTTATAATGATTTTTGGTAAGTCTGGTGGCGGTAAGTCTACCTTGCTAAACTTAATCAGCGGACTCGATCGACCTTCTCGTGGAGATGTAATTGTCTGTGATGAAAATCTACCATATTTAAGTGATTTAAAACTTACTTTATTTCGAAGAAAAAATGTAAGTTTTATCTTCCAAAACTACAACTTACTTCAAAACCTATCTGGTTATGATAATGTGCAAACTGGTGCTTATTTACAAAAAGATCCAGATAAAAAACTTGATATCAACGAATTATTTAAAGAATTTGATATGGAATCAGTTATGAATAAATACCCATCACAGATGTCGGGTGGACAACAACAACGGATATCAATTTTACGTGCCTTAGCAAAAAATTCAGCTATTATTTTTGCTGATGAACCTACTGCTGCTTTGGATGAAAAAACTACAGGAATTGTGCTGTCATATTTATTTAACATTAATAAAAAATATGGAACTACCATAGTTATGGTTACTCATAACCCTGCAATTGAAGCAATTGCAGATCGAGTAATCCATGTACAAGATGGAAAAATCAAACGAACTAAAATCAATCCAAATCCAACTGACCCAACCACAATTAACTGAGAAACTTAAAAAAACCTATCTTTATGGATAGGTTTTTATAACACATTAATAAATATTTTCATAGAACCTTTTATTAATACATCTTTTAAAGCATAACTAACAAGTAAAACATCCCCTGCTCTTATAGTAACATCATTAATAAAACCAATACCTGAATAAACAACTATTTCCAAACAATGCTTTGCTTTGTTTTTGATCTTTATCTCTTCATTATTTAAATCATATACCGATAAATTAAAGTTTGCCGCATTATATAAGGCGTTTTTTTGGTATTTTTGAATTTTTGGTTGAAGTTCCAATTTCATCGTTTCTAGTGATTGATCGCTATGTATTTGTCGCATTTTTCCGTTCTCATCGACTCTTTGGTAATCATAAAGCCGATATGTAATATCACTAGATTGTTGTAATTCATATACCATTGTTTCAGATGGGATTCCATGGACTAATCCTGCTTGAATAAAAACAAAATCACCGATTTGCAAACCCACTTTATTTAAATATTGTTCAATATCCGAAGAATTAATTGATTTAGATATCTTTTCTTTTTGATCTGTATTCGTCCCTAAAATAAAGGGCTGATGATTGTTTTTTAAAACATACCAACACTCATTTTTACCTAATGAACCAAATGCTTTTGCGTAGTTATCATCAGGGTGTACTTGGATACTTAATGGATGCCTCGCATCCAAAAACTTAGTTAAATTCGGATATATAAATGATTGAGCTTGCTTTTTTGTTAAACCGAAAAATTCTGAATGACTTTTGATAAATTCATTTAAGGTTTGCTTTGTATGTGCAACTACAGATTCACAATCTTTGATTGCTGATATCAATCACGCTTCACCAGCATTAAAATCCAAACGATACATTTGTTTAATATTATTATTAGCTCATAATGTTTGTTTAAAATAAGGTTTTAAAAAGATAATTTTATTCATTGTTTCTTAATTTCTTATTAAAAGCAGAGTTAGCAAATAATGCTAATAAAATAAGTAATAATCCTGATAGAACTAACAAGAATATCCCATAGATAAATTGTGAAATGTTTATAACACTTTTTCCTTTTGTAATTGCATTAGCAACAAATATTTTATATTCTGGTGCTCCGAGAGCAGTTAAAGTGATACCTACAATTAGCAAGACTACTGCAACAAAAATAATAGTATATAGGATTATTCAATCTTTATATTTTAAAAACTTAGTTTTTAGCATTTTTACCTTTCTTTCAGAAATTTATTTTTGCTATTGCTGCTGCAAACTTAGAATCCTTGTTAATTTCCTTGTCTTTTCAAAAACCATAAATTAATGCTGTAATAGTAGTTCCGATGATAATAGCAATAAAATAAAATAGAATACCAAGTCCAGTTCCGTGTACATTCGAACCTACTGCACCTAAAATTGCTACAATTGGTCCACCATGCGCTGCTGCATTAGTCACTGATAAAGCACCTGCAATTCCCCCTGCTACTGCTGAACCAATTACATTTGCTGTAATAACTCTTTTTGGATCAGCAACAGCAAATGGAATAGCCCCTTCTGAAATACCAATAAATCCCATCAAAATAGCTGATGCACCCAGTGATTTTTCATTATTGCTAAATTTCTTTCTAAAAATCAAGGTAGCAAAACCCATTCCAAGTGGAGCAACAGGAATTGCAGCACCTACCATACCCATAGGTTCAAATATACTTTGTGTTACAAGTGCAGATGATGATAAAAATGCAACCTTATTTATCGGACCACCCATATCAAAACCAGCCATTCCTCCTAATAAAATACCAAGCAACAATGCAATTCATATTCCGATGTTAGAATCTTTTGTAAAGATATGTTTTAAAGCTTCAATAAAGCGATCCATCACATAACCTATTGGAGCTCCTATGACAAAAATTACAAGCATAGAGTAAAATAAAGTTACTCCGATTGGTATTACAAACATAGGTATAATAGCAGAAATTGATTTTTGAATTTTTAAATTAGCAATTCACTTAACAGTATAACCTATTAATAATCCAAACAGAATACTTCCGACAAACCCCATCGGGGTTGCTGCTGAAATTCCACCTATGCTAAAGAATAAATCATTTTTATTAGCAATAAACGATACTACAAAACCAGGCATAATTGCAGCTCGTCCTGCAATTGAATATGCTATATATCCACCTAATGCACCAATCATCAAGGTAAATGAAACAACCCCGATTTCAAGCAGCCATCATAGGAAATCTCCTTTTGGAGCAGATGTATTATTTCCATAAATAGCTTTACCTAATCCTAAGGAAATCGCTATCATAATACCACCAAATATAACATACGGAATCATATATGATATCCCTTTGATAATATGCTTTAAAACTCCTTGTTTGGTATCATCTTTACTTTTTTCTACCTTATTTTCATTATGATAGATTTGTGCCAGCGATGCTTTTTGTATAACAATATCTGGATTGTGAATTGCCTCTTTTGTTGATGTTACATAGACTTTTTTACCATCAAAATCTTCTAAGGGAATTTTAACATCTGAAGCAATAATTACAAATTCTGCATCTTTGATGTCTTGCTGTGTAAGTTGATTTTGAATTCCGACTGATCCACGTGTTTCTATTTTAGGTTGATATCCTAATTCACTTAACTTATTATGTAGTGTTTCTGCTGATAAATATGTATGAGCAATACCGACTGCACAAGATGTAATTCCGATTACTTTTTTGCCCTGTTTTGATGCTGTAGTTGCTAAATCTTTATTTTCTAAATACGAATCGATGATATTGTATATTCGGCTGACATCATTACTTGTTTGTAGTTCTTCGGTTGTTTGTAAATCAAGTAAAATAGTAGAAACCTTAGCTAAAGTATGCATATGTAAGTTATTTTTATTTTCGTTTGGAATCAAAATCACAAACATATTATGTACATCACTTTTATCTAAGGTATCTCATGAAATTGGTGTCTTTGATTTAATGAAAAACAAAGCAGGTTGCAAAATACTTTCAGATTGACAATGAGGGATTGCAAATCCTTTTTCCATTCCTGTTGAAAACTCTTTTTCTCGCTGCTGTAATGCAGCAAAAGTTTTTTCAACAGAATCTGAAATTGAAAGTTCATTTGCTTTATTTGCGATGAAATTGAATACTTCTGATTTATCATTAAATGATTTATCTATAAAGATGTATTCAGATTTAAATACTTTCATTTTTCCTCCTGTAATAATTCTATCTTTTGTTATTTATAGGAAGGATAAAAGAAAAAAATTTCTCTATATGAATTAAAAATTAGAAATTATTTTTATTTCATGCATTAAGAATTTTTATATTTTCAGCATATTTTGAATCATAATTTTTAACTTTAAGATGTGAAATTAACAAGAAAATTAAATCAGCAATAAATTGTTGGTTAATTTTTGATGATATTGAAATAAATCGTTTGTTTTGCTCCAGCGTCGAATACAAAATTACATTATCATATTTTTCTTTTGCTTGCTTATTTGCACTGATAAGTGCGAATTTAATATTGTTTTGCATAAATAAATCAACTGCAAATTTAATTTCCTTGGTATCACACGATTTAGAAAACAAAACCACAAATTTATTTTCTATATCTTTTTGACTTGAAATCAATAATAGTGAATGAAAATCTCTAAATGCAATAGCATTTACACCTATTTTTTGCAAATTTATTCCTAATTCAGATGCAGACAAATAAGAACTACCTGCTCCATATAAATATACTTTATCTGATTGTATTATGTTGTGTACACAGTTATTAACATCATTTAAGTTGATTAAATGTGATGTTCGAAAAATACTTTCTTTATAAAACAAAAACAACTGTTTTAGAATAAATTTTGGATAATCTTGTTTTTCATTGGAATTTAAATCAGTATTTAAATAATTATGATAAACAAAAAATTGCATATCTTTTAATGAATCAAAATTAAGCTTTTTAGCTAGTTTTGATATTACCGAAATAGATATATCAGTTTTATTACTAAGTTGTTTAATTGATGATTTATAAAACTCATCAGGATATAACGATGCAAATTCAATTAAATTCATTTCGGTTTTAGTTAATTCATCAAGTTGTCTTTTAGAAAAATATGTTGATTCTTGCTTCATAATGTAATTTTACTGCAAGTTTTGCTTTTTTAATGTGATTATGGAAATATTTTTAATAAATTAAGCAAATTTAAATTTTTTACTACAAAATATAGCAAAAACATCCGTATATAAACATAATCTTATAAAAAATACACAAAATTATATTTATATTTGTTCAAAAAGTTGCATAAATTTGCAATAAAGCAAAAATGCTTCTAAAAAAATATAATATTTTTGGTACAATAAATAATATATCAATAACAAGGAGAATTAAATGAAACTAACCGACAAAAGAACAAAATTAGTCGCTACAATCGGTCCTTCTAGCGATAATTTGGAAATGATGCGTTCTCTTGTTTTAAATGGTGCTTCAACCATTAGAGCAAACTTTAGTCATGGTTCATATGAAGAACAATTAAATAAATTTAATCTTGCAAAACAAGTATCTAAAGAATTAAATATCCCAATTTCATTAATGTTAGATACCAAAGGTCCTGAAATCAGAATCGGAAAAATGAAAGATGGGGTGCAAGTGATAAGTGCTGGTAGTGAAGTTTTAATTCATACCACAGCAGATAAATATGCAACTTTTGAAGGGACTCCAACTGAAATAACAGTTGCATACGATATGTCGCAAGATTTATGTGTGGGCAACGAAGTTTTAATCGATGATGGAAAACTTACTACTGTTGTAATTGAGGTAGGAACTGGGTTTGTAAAAGTTCGTGCTGAAAATACTCATAAAGTTAAAACCAACAAACGTGTTAACTTACCTGGTGTAGACTTTTCACTACCTTTTTTATCAACAAAGGATATTGAAGATGTTAAATTTGGGATTAAACAAAATGTTGATTATATAGCAGCTTCATTTGTTAATACAGCAAAAAATGTAAAAGATCTAAGAAAACTTTTAGATGAAAATGGGGGCAGTCACATTCAAATTATTTCAAAAATCGAATCACACCTTGGATGCATTAATATCGATGATATTATCAAGGAATCTGATGGAATCATGGTTGCTCGTGGTGATTTAGGTCTTGAAATCCCTTACTACGATGTCCCATATTACCAAAAGAAAATTATTCGTAAGTGTCGGGAAGCAGGTAAACCAGTTATTGTAGCAACCCAAATGCTGGATTCAATGGAAAATTCACCACACCCAACTCGAGCAGAAGTTACAGATGTTTACTATGCAGTTGAATTAGGAACCGATTCAACAATGCTCTCAGGAGAAAGTGCAAACGGATCATTCCCTCTTGAAGCTGTTAAAACAATGACTAATATTTCTAAACGTGCTGAAAAAGAATTTTATTCTAGACACTACTACGGAAGACAACTTGAAAGTGTTTGAAATAACTCTAATCAACACGATAAAAGAACCCAAATTGCTTACCACATAGCAAAAAAAGTAAAAGATGGAGATTATAAATATGTTGTAGTTCTTTCAAGAACTGGACATCTCTTAAAACATGTTTCTAAGTTCCGTCCTAATACAATTACTATTGGATTGGTAGATAATGAAAAACTTATAAATGGTTTCGGTATCTACTCAGGTGTCTTTGTATCAGTAGATTCAAAGAAACTATTTAATGAAATCAAGGCGGATTATAATAAAGCTCAATTAGCCTTAGTTCCTTACGGAATTCAAAAAGGTGATAAATTCTTAGTAGTAGAAAACGAGAAATTTACCGAACATACAGTGGAATAAGAAATTTTATAATTAAAAAACATTATACTTAGATGAATTTAAACACAGTGTATCGTAATACACAGTGTTTTTGTATGACATTATCACCATACTCTGCTTTTTTATATATTTTAATTCACTTAACATTGTTATATAAGAATGATTAATTAATGATAAAATAAAAATATGAGCAAAGTAAAATATTTAGGAGAAGTTTATACACCCAAGAATGTTGTTGATATGATGCTAGATAATATATCTTATAAAGATGACACTATTCTTAACAAACATATTATTGATAACTCTTGTGGTGATGGGGCATTCTTAAAAGAAATTGTTAATCGGTATTGTGATGCTTATTATCAAAAAAACGGTAGCTATGATAATATAGAAAAATATTTATCTAAATACATACACGGTATCGAGATACAAACAGATAAAGTTGAACAATGTATAAATAATTTAGATTCTATTTTAAAAGAAAGAAGAATAAAAGAAGTTTGATGAGATATATTAAATGCAGATTCAATACAAATCGATAAATATAACAATAAAATGGATTATGTTGTCGGAAATCCTCCATATGTTAGAATCCATAATCTTGCAGAAAATTATGACGCTGTTAAAGCGATGAAGTTTTCAAGCAAAGGAATGACAGATTTATTTATAGTTTTTTATGAAATAGGAATTAATATGCTTAATGATACTGGAATATTAAGTTATATAACACCTACATCTATAACAAATAGTAGAGCAGGAACAAATTTCAGAAAATATATTATCGATAATTTACTTTTTGAAAGTTTTATCAACCTTAAGCATTATCAACCTTTTCAAGGTATTACTGCATATACTGGTATATTTACCTTAAATAAATCCAAAAAGAATGAAACAACTAAATATTTTCAATGATTAGGTTTGGGTAAAAAAGAATTTATATCTGAATTAAGTCCAAGTATTTATTTTATTAATAATAACTTCTATTTTTCGAACATTGAAAATCTAAACACCATTAAGAAGATAATAACATTTCCGGATAAAAAATGCAAAAACTTTTTTGTAAAAAACGGAATAGCAACTCTTGCTGATAAAATATTTATTAGTAAAAAATTTTTATTTGATTCAAAATATATTATCCCTGCATACAAAGCTTCGACAGGTAATTATGAAAGTATAATCTTTCCTTATGATATCAATGGTAATTTAAAAAATTTTTCTTCTTTTGAAAAGAATTTGCAAAATTATTTTTTATACAACAAGGATGTTCTTAATGCACGAAGTATAGAAAAAAATGGCATCTGATATGGTTTTGGAAGGACACAGGCTATAAAAGATGTATATAAGGAAAAAATATCTATAAACACCCTGATAAAAGCACAAAAAGATATTAAACTAAATATTATAGATCCTGGAACTGCAATTTACTCTGGACTTTACATAATCGGAGATATTTCTTTTAAAAAGATAAAAGAAATATTAAATGAATATTTTATTAAATACATTGAAATATTAGGTAAATACAAAAACGGAGGTTATTACACCTTTTCAACTAGTGATTTAAAAAAATATATATGTTATAAACTATATGCAGAAAGTTTGGATGATAATGAATAATAAGATTTTAGAAATTTTAAAAGAGAGTTTTGTTTCTTATATTATCAATGGTTCAAGAAGTAATAGGAAGCTAAGAATTTTACATAGTCAGATCGCAAAGGATATATTTAACAAATTAAAACAACTTAAAGATAAAAATGATATCTACAAAGTTGTTTCATTAGATTTAAAAGACGGCAAAGAAGAGAAGATTTGTGGTAGATATATGGATAAAACAGTTGATATATTGATAAAGAAAAACGATGTAAATATCGCTGCAGTTGGTATAAAATTTGTTATGTCTAATTTTAAACAAAATAAAAATAATTATTTTGAAAATTTATTAGGGGAAGTAGCAAACATCCAAAGTGCAAATATTCCTTATTATCAAATCTTGTTTATACCTGAAAAACTTCCTTACTTTTCTAAGAATGTTGGTATTATCAAAAAATGAGAAACAGTTACTGAAAATGACTTAATAAAATACAGAATATTAGGTAAAGATAATACAAAAATATATTTTCATTCTCCTGAAAAAATATTTATCGGTATTATTAATTTTAATTATGATAATATAGATTTTAAAGACTATGAAACTTTTTCTACATTTTTCCTTGATATAAAACATAATAACAAATTCTCCTTCTCTAAAATATCTTCATATGATAAAAATACACAAACAGATTCAAATTTAATAATAAATGATTATGAATTATTTATTCAAAAAGTTGTTTTTCACATCCTTTCGATTTAATAATAAACACTAAATTCTTATTTCTTTATTGTTTTTATAACATACCTTATGTTTAAACTTTTTACCATAAATTTTACTTTTTATGCAATGTAACAGCCAAATTATAAATTTTAGTTTATAATTTATATAAATATTTTTTGTGTTAAATAACTTATATTTAATACATATAGCTAGAAAGGAAGTTAAAATATGAAACTTATAACTACTGCTCATATATATATATATATAGAGAAGTGTAATTAAATATTTTAACTTGCTAAAATCAAAAACTGCTTGTATTTTTAATACAAGTTGTTTTCTATGCAAATTTAGCAAGTTAGAGGGGGTTAGCTTTGAATAACTCAGTTAAAACCATCAATAAATGAAGTTCTGAAATTGAAGGAATGAGAGATTGACATTATAAAAATTCTTGTGTATTTTAATAAAATCTAAGTTATATCCTTAAAAA